>SEEY01000609.1 GCA_004211235.1 Rubrivivax sp. | reverse complement strand
CGCCAAGAGCGCCGGCGGCGGCGGCGACATGGAGGGCGAGTTCGTCAAGATCGTCGGCGGCCTGCAGAAGCCGCTGTCGGCGATGGGCACGGCCTTCTCGGCGTCGATGTTCGGGCTGGTCGGCTCCATCGTGCTGGGCTTCCAGATGGTGGCCGTGCGCAAGGCCGCGACCGACCTCGTCGAGACCGTGCGCGGCGAGGTGCTGTCGCTGGCCGAGAAGAGCAGCGTCAACGAGAACGTCGAGATCAGCGAGCGCTTCCTGGCGACGCTGCTGGCCGACATCCTGGAGCAGCACCGCGCCTCCAGCGCCGGCCTGGCCGACGTCGTCTCGCGGCTGGACCAGCTTGTGCCGCAGGTGGCGCAGATGGCTGGCGCGTCTGCCGAGCTGTCGGCCCGGCTGCAGAGCCAGGAGCAGGTGCTGGCGCTGACGACGGCCACCGTTGGCGGCGTCGGCGAGGTGGTGCCGGCAATGGTGCGGCTGGCGTCGGCCGCCGAGGGCATGCTGCAGCACACCGGCTCGTCGAATGACCGCGTCGGCGAGATGCTGAACTTCCTTCCGGCGCAGGAGGCCCTGGTGGCCAACGTGCGCGCGGCGCTCTCGCGCGTCGACTCGCTGGAGCGCGAGATCGGCGCGCTGACCGTGTCCAACGAGAGCCTGAAGGACGAGGTGCTGCAGCAGGCGGCGCTCGTCAAGCGCATGGACTCGACGCTGTGGAACCTGGAGAAGGACCAGCTCCGCGACGCGCTGACCGATGACCACGGAGGCCGCGCATGAGCAGTCCCCTGGACACCGTGCGCGCCGCGGCCGGCGGGCGGCTGCAGCTGCCGTCGGTGCCGCGCGTCGTGCGCCGCCTGATCAGCCAGCTGCGCGACCCCGGCGCTTCCATTGTCGAGGTCGTCGACGAACTGGAGCAGGAGCCGCAGCTCGCCGCGCGCACGCTGCGCATCGCCAATTCGCCCTATTACGCCGGCCGGCGCAGCCTCGCGAGCCTGAAGGATGCGGTCGCCATCATCGGCACGGACACGCTGCGCACGCTGGTCATCAGCGGCGGGCTGGAGGCCGTGTTCGTCGCCGTGCCGGGTGTCAACCTGCGCCAGTTCTGGCTGGACGCGACGCTGACCGCCAAGGCCGCGCGCAGCCTGGCCAGGCTGGCCGGCGCCGACGCGGAGGCGGCCTTCCTGGCCGGCCTGCTGCACAACACCGGCCACCTCATCCTCTGCCAGGCCTTCGCCGATGTGCTGCCCGCCGTGCTGGCCGGCTCGCGCCATGCGCGCGGCCGGGCGCTGGCCGCGCTGGAACATGAAGCCTGCGGCCTGGACCATGCCCAGGTCAGCGCGGCATGGCTGGACGAACTCGGCTTCCCGGCCACCCTCGTGGATGCCGTCGCCCATCATCTCGACGCCAGTCCCGCGCCCGGCACGCTGGCGCCGGTGCTGGCCCTGGCCACGCAGGTGGCGGCCTCCATCGAGGCCGGCGACAACGCCCAGCGTGCGCTGCACAAGCTCGACGTCAGCCTGATCGCCGCGGCGTCGCTGGTGGCCGAGAACCTCGACGAACGCTTCGGCCCGCAGTACGAGCAGATCGCCGCGGGGAGCGACGCATGAGCGCTGCGCCGGGCCGCCCCAAGCAAGGTCGCCCCCGCCTGGCGGGGAGGCGCGCAGCGCACGGGGTGCGCCCATGACCATTGCCAGCGCAACGCGGCGGGCGGCGGGGATCGTGGCGGGCGGCTTCGCGCTGTCGGCCGCGCTCGATGCCTGGCTGCTGCATGACGTGCTGGGCGCCGGCCGACTCGGCTGGCTGGCCGCCGCTCATGCGTTGGCGGCACTCGTCACGGTCACGGCGCTGGCGCTCGTCTCGCGCTGGTGGCGGCGCGGCAGCCAGCCCCTCATCGCCCAGCTCGATGCGGCCGGCCAGGGCCGCTTCATCGAGCGGGTGCAGGACGGCGCCCTCGAATGGGCCGATGTCGGCCGCAGCATCAATGTGGCGCTGACGCGCATCAAGGCGCAGATCGATGACCGCGACCTGCGCCTGGGCGAGCTGCATGCCGAGATCTCGGTCGACCCGGTCACCGGGCTGGCGGCGCGCGCGCAGTTCATGGACCGCCTGGCCACGCTGCTGCGCGACCCCGACGTGGAGGCCACCGGCGGCATGGTGCTGCTGCGCCTGGACGACCTGGCCGGCCTGAACCAGCGCGCGGGCCGCGAGCGTGCGGACGAACTGCTCAAGCAGGTCGCGACGCTGCTGCGCACACGCGTGCTGCGGCTGGACGAGGGCGGCGGCACGGTGGCGCGGCTCAATGGCGCCGACTTCGCCGTGCTGGTAGCGCGTGTGCCGAGCGACGTGCTCAACGCCTGGACCCGCGAGCTCGCCGAGGCGCTGCACGGCTTCAAGCAGCGCGAGCTGACGGACCGGCCGCGCGTCGGCTGGCTGGCGGCCAGCGTGTTCCATGGCGGCGAGACGCTGGGTGCGGTGATGTCGCGTGTCGACCAGGCGCTGCAGTCCGCCGAATCCGGCGACACGGCCTGGCAGATGGCACGCGCGGGCACGCGCCGCGGCCCCGCGGTGTCGCTGGCGCAGTGGCGCAGCCTGATCGACGAGGCACTCGTCACCGGCCGCGTCGACCTGGCCCTGGCGCCGGTCACGGCGGGCAACGGCGATGTGGCCCACCAGCTCGCGCAGGTGACGCTGCAGAACGCGCAGGACCGGACCTTCGGCGCCGACGAGGTGCTGCCGGCCGCGCTGCGCACGGCGCGGATTGCCGACGTCGACCTGCGCGTCGTCGAGCTGGCGCTGGCGCGCATCGCCGGAACGGGCGACGAGATCGCCATCCGCATCTCGCCGCGCTCGGCCGAGCGCGGCGAGATGCGGAT
>SEEY01000608.1 GCA_004211235.1 Rubrivivax sp. | reverse complement strand
CATGCAGCGTCATCGCCACGGGCGCGGCGGCCACGGCCTGCCCGTCCTCCCCGGCAAGCCCGAGCAGGCCGCGCGTGTCGGAGCGGCTGGACACCCAGGCATCCAGCGCCAGCAGCTCCACGCCTTGCGCCGCCGCGTTCATGACGATGCAGGTGACGGCGCAGGAGGCCGTGCCCGCCCGCAGCAGCCAGCCGGGCGTGCCGCCTTCGCCGCTGCCGCCGAGTTCGCGCGGCATGTCCGTCTCGATGCGCAGGCCGTTGTCGTGGACCGCGGCGACTCGCAGGCCACCTTCCCAGCGCACGCGCGCCGGTGTGTCGTCGTGCAGGGCGAGGTCGGGCCGCTTGCGCATGACGGCAGCGACACGCTCCAGCGCAGCGGCGATCTGATGCAGGGCCATGGCCGGTCTCCGTCGGAAGGTCGATCGATTATGGGCGTCGGCCTTGGAAGGACCGGACGCTCGGGCAGGAAACGCGGGCGGCGGGGCAGGACGGCGCCGCCGCACGGCGGGATGCTGGCGGCCCGCCCTTGCGAAAGACATCCCATGAACGCACCGCTCGACGCCACCGCCCTCCAGGCCCTGAAGACCCGCCAGCAGGCCGCCTGGGCCAGCGGCGACTACGCCGTCATCGGCAGCACGCTGCAACTCGTCGGCGAGCAACTCGCCGAAGCCTGCGACCTGCGCTGGGGCGAGCAGGTGCTGGATGTGGCCGCCGGCAACGGCAACGCCAGCCTGGCGGCCGCACGGCGGGGGGCGACGGTCACGTCCACCGACTACGTCGACGAGCTGCTCAAGCGCGGCGCGGCGCGTGCCAGCGCGGACGGGCTGCAGATCGAGTTCCGCGTCGCCGACGCCGAGGCCCTGCCCTTTGCCGACGCCAGCTTCGACGCCGTGCTGTCGACCTTCGGCGTGATGTTCACACCCGACCAGGCGAAGGCGGCTGCGGAGATGGCGCGCGTGTGCCGCCCCGGCGGCCGCATCGGCCTGGCGAACTGGACGCCCGAGGGCTTCATCGGCCAGCTGTTCAACGTGATGGGCCGCCACGTGCCGCCGCCCGCCGGCGCGCAGCCGCCATCGCTGTGGGGCAAGGAATCGCATCTGCAGGCCCTGTTCGGCGACGCGCTGAAGGACATGGCCGTGACGCGCCGGCACTTCCAGTTCCGCTACCGCTCGCCGGCCCATTTCATCGAGGTGTTCCGCACCTGGTATGGCCCGATGCACCGCGCATTTGCGGCGTTGGGGCCAGATCAGGCCATGGCGCTGGAGCGGGATCTGACGGACCTGCTCGCCACGCTGAACCGCGCCGGACCAGCCAGCCTCGTCGTGCCGAGCGAATATCTGGAGGTCGTGCTGACGCGCCGCTGAGCAGAGCCGAGCCGAGCCGAGCCGCGCGCGGGAAGCGGCTGCTAGCGACCGGGCGTTGACCGGCCGACGAACTTCAGGCCCAGGATCAGCGTGTTCAGGCGCTGCGCCATGAAGCCGGGCTGCAGCTGTTCCCCATCGGGCCCGAAGGTCAGCACCGTCGGCTTCCACAGGCTTTCGGCGGCCCAGGCGGGGTTGTCTGCCCGCTCCGGCCTGCCGCGCTGGGCGAAGGCGGCCCAGCGCTCGGCAAGGCCATGCCAGGCGCGTCGGTCGGCTTCGGTCAGTGCCACCGGCAGGCAGCTGCAGACGTCGCCCGCGCCGAACACGGCGGTCACCTCGCCCCCGTGGGCCACCCCGGGCGCCATCGCGCGCTGCGCTTCGGGCAGGCGGTCGAAGTAGTAGCGGAAGGTCGGCGCGCGCGCCGCATGCAGCACGGCGATGCGCCGCACGAAGGCGGTGAAGGCCACATCGCGCACCACCTGCCGGCCCAGCTCCGCCTCGTCATCGACGCCGGGGTAGAGCGGCTTGACGAGGATGCGCGCCGTGCCCAGCTGCTTCCCCAACGCGGCCGGGTCGAGCCCGAAGGCCAGCGCCACGCTCGTCTCGTCGCTGTTGCTGCCGATGACCAGCGGCACGGCGGCCTGCTGCTTCGCCTGGAAGGCGGCGAGCAGTGCGCGCGGCATGGCGGCGTCGCCGATGATGAGGCTGGGCGCCAGCGACAGGCCCTGCCCCTCCAGGCTGGCAAAGCGATCGGCCGGCACGCGGCGCAGCTGCGCGGCCGTGGCCCGCGCGCCGGGCAGGCCGAGCGCGTCGGCCACGCGGACGCCCGTCTCGCGCGCCTGCTCACGGCTGTGGCTGGGCATTCCGTAGGGGCTCTGGGCGATGGCGCGGTGGAACAGGCCACGCGCGAGCGGCGAGGCCATCAGCGCCAGCACGCTCTGCGCCCCGGCCGACTGGCCGAACACGGTCACCTGCTGCGGGTCGCCGCCGAAGGCCGCAATGTTCTGCTGCACCCAGCGCAGCGCGGCGATCTGGTCGAGCAGACCGAAGTTCACCGGCCCGCCGGGCGCGGCACGCTCCAGCGCCGGATGGACGAAATAACCCAAGGCCCCCAGCCGGTAGTTGACGGTGACGACGATCACGCCCTGGCGGGCCAGCGCCGCGCCGTCATAGAGGGCCAGGCTGCCTGCGCCGAAAATCAGCGCGCCGCCGTGCAGCCAGACCATCACCGGCCGCGGGGTGGCAGGCGCGGCCGGCATGGCGCTGGGCGCCCAGACGTTGAGGTAGAGGCAGTCCTCGTTCAGCGGGCCGGGGTCGCCGCCGCCTTCCAGCGACAGCCCGGGCTTCTGCGGGCAGGCGGGGCCGAAGCTCGCTGCGGCCCGGACACCGGCCCAGGGTCGCACTGGCTGCGGCTCGCGCCAGCGCAACGGCCCGGTCGGCGGCGCGGCATAGGGCAGGCCGTCACGACCCACGCGGGCCAGGTGCAGGGCGAACCGCTGGCCGACGGCCTCAC
>SEEY01000042.1 GCA_004211235.1 Rubrivivax sp. | reverse complement strand
GTGCTCCACCTCGTTGCCGGTGCTGTTGAAGATGCGATAGCGGAAGTCCGCGCCGGCGTCCTGGCTGGGCTCGATGACGAGGATCTGGTCGCAGCCGACACCGAAGCGGCGGTCGCCGAGCCGGCGCATCTGCTCCGGCGTCAGCGAAAACGGCTCGCGGGTTGCGTCGATGACGACGAAGTCGTTGCCCGCGCCGTGCATCTTGGTGAAGCGCAATCTCATGGGCACCGATTATCAGGGAGGGGCTGCCGATCCCCCGAGTGCCTGCTCTATGGCCGCAGCGAGTTCCGCCTCGCCGCCTTCGCCCTCGTGGCGGTAGACGACGCGGCCCTGGCTGTCGATGAGCCAGGCGGCCGGCCAGTAGCGGTTGCCGAAGGCCTGCCAGGTGCGGTAGCCATTGTCCTGCACGACCGGATAGCTCAGGCCCAGGCGCTTCACGGCGGCCTGCACGCCGTCCAGCGGCCGCTCGTGCGCGAACTCCGGCGTGTGCACGCCGATGACGACCAGGCCACGCGCCGCGTAGCGCCGGTGCAGGCGCTCGATGACGGGCACGCTGCGCAGGCAGTTGACGCAGTCCCAGGTCCAGAAGTCGACGAGCACGGGCCTGCCGCGCAGCGCACCCAGCGTCAACGGCGGGCTGTTGATCCACGCACCGGTGCCGGCCAGCTCTGGTGCCGGCGTGCCGACGGTGTTGCCCTGGGCCGACTCGGCCGGCCCGGCCAGCGCCGCCACCCAGGCGGCGCTCACGTCGGCCAGGCTGGCCCCCGCCATCACCAGGATGAGCACGCCCAGCCCCTGGCGCAGCCGCGCCGCCGCGCCGGCCCAGGACCGCAGCCGCAGCGCGAGGCGCTGGCCGCCATAGGCGACTGCCAGCATCGGCCCGCCCGCGCCGGCGGCATAGGCCACGAGCAGCGCCGCCGCCTCGCCGCGCTCCGTGGCGCCGGCCACGAGTGCCAGGATGCTCGCCAGCGCCGGCCCGGCGCAGGGCGTCCACAGCGCGCCGAGACTGGCGCCGAGGGCCAGCGCGCCAAGCCGCCCGCCGCCCTGCCCGAAGCGCTGCGCCACGTCGGCCAGGCGGCCCAGCGGCAGGGACAGCCGCTCCCACAGCGCAGGCCACAAGAGCAGCACGCCCATGGTCAGCAGCAGCAACGCAGCCGCGTCGCGCACGGCCCCGGCCGACAGGCCCAGCGCCGTGGCCGACGCACCGAAGGCCAGCGACAGCGCGCTGAAGGTGCCGATGAAGCCGAGCACGATCAGCGGCGGACGCCACCGGTCGGGCCGGCCCCAGCTGCTGCCCAGCACCGCCGGCAGCAGCGGCAGCACGCAGGGGCTGGCGACCGTGGCCAGGCCGGCGCCGAACGCGGCAGTCAGCGGCAGCAGCGCGCTCATTGCGAGGCCTCCGCAACGCGCTGCCAGGCCTGCGTCCTGCCGAACACCGGCAGCCCGACATAACCGTGCAACTTCAGCTCGCCGCCGGGTCCGACGGACATGAGGCAGTCGTAGGTCTTGCCGTTCTCGCGGTTGAAGATGCGGCCGCGCCATTCGGTCGTGAGGCGCTGGCCGTCCGGCCCCGTCTCGCTGGCCGAGGGCGTGAAGTCGCTGAGGATGACCATGCCCTGCTTCGCCGGCTGGGCATCGCTCGACATCGCCTCGCCAGGCCGGCTCATGGACTGGTTGGCAATGACCCGCGCCACCGTGCCGCACAGCGCCGTGCCGCAGGGCTGCACGCGCACCTCCAGGTTGCCGCTGGCGGTCAGCCACAGGCCGCGCGGGTCGGCGTGCGCCGTGCCGGCGACAAGGATGGCAAGAAGAGGAAGAAGAGGAAGGACGGATCGCATCGCGGCACCTCGTTCGAGTGGAAGGAGGCGCCATTGCAGGCGACGGCCGTATCGCGGCGATGTCGATGTGTCGTCGCGCGACACACGCCGGCCGCGCAGACAAAGAGCGATACAAACCGGCCGTCTGCCTGGGCTATCGTGCCCGCCATGGACGCCCGCCCCGACCACCTGCTGCTCGTCGACGACGACCGCCAGCTGCTCGCCCTGCTGGCCGACTACCTGCGCGCCGCCGGCTACCGCATCAGCACGGCCACGCAGGGCCGCGAGATGCGCGCCGTGCTGGCCGCCGAGCAAATCGACCTGGTCGTGCTGGACCTGATGCTGCCCGGCGAGGACGGCCTGAGCCTGTGTCGTGACCTGCGCGCCCGTGAAGTGGAGCCGCTGCCCGTGCTGATGCTGACCGCCCGCGGCGACGAAGCGGACCGCGTGCTCGGCCTCGAGATGGGCGCCGACGACTACCTCGCGAAGCCGTTCGCGACGCGCGAGCTGCTGGCGCGCATCCGCGCCGTGCTGCGGCGCACCCGCCAGTTGCCGCCGCACCGGTCGCCACTGAAGCAAGCCCGCAAGCTGGCTTTCGACGACTGGCAGCTGGACACCACGGCCCGCCACCTGCTTGACCCGGCCGGCACGCTGGTGCCGCTGACCGGCGGCGAATACCGGCTGCTGCGCACGCTGCTCGATCACCCGCAGCGCATCCTCAGCCGCGACCAGTTGCTCAACCTCACGCAGGGGCGCGAGGCGGACCCCTTCGACCGCTCCATCGACCTGCTCGTCAGCCGCCTGCGCCGCCGCCTGCGCGAGGACGCGAAGGAGCCGCGGCTGTTGAAGACCGTGCGCAACGAGGGCTACATCTTCTGCGCCAACGTGGAGGGCGTCGCTTCATGACCAGCCTGGCCGGCCGCATCGCCGGGCTGCTGCTCGCCGGCCTGCTGCTGGCCTCGGGCCTGGCCAGCCTGGCCTGGATGGCCGACCGGCGCGAGGCGATGGGCCGCATGATGAGCGCCTACCTCGGCCGCGACGTGGCCACGGCCATCGCCGTGCTGGAACACCTGCCGGACGCCGAACGCGCCGCCTGGCTGCCGCGGCTGGCGCGGCCCAGCTATCGCTACGAACTCGGCGCCGCGCCGGCGGACTACGTGCCGTCGGCAACCGCCGAGGCGCTCGCCGGCACGCTACGGGCGGAGGTCGGTGCGGCACGCGTTGCCGGCGCGGGCACGCGGGCGGACGGCGAGCTGGTGTTCGCACTGAAGCTCGCCGACGGTTCACCGCTGACGCTGCGCGCGGAGCCGCCGCAGGTGAAGCCGTCGGCGACGACGCTCGCCCTGCTGGCCGCGCAGATGGCCGTGCTGGCGCTGTGCGGCGCCGCAGCCGTACGGCTGGCCACCCGGCCGCTGCGCCGCATGGCCGAGGCGGCCGAGCGCCTGGGCGACAACGTTCTCGCCGCCGCGCCGCTGCCCGAGACCGGCCCCCGCGAGGTGGCCGCCGCCGCGCGCGCCTTCAACGCCATGCAGGCGCGCATCGCCGGACATCTGCGCGAACGCTCCGAGATCCTGGCCGCGATCACGCACGACCTGCAGACGCCGCTGACCCGCCTGCGCCTGCGCAGCGAACTGCTGGCGGACGCCGACGCACGCGCCAAGCTGCTGGGCGACATCGACGACATGCGCGGCCTCGTCGCCGAAGGCCTGCACTACGCCGCCAGTGCCCGTGCGGCCGAGGAGGCGCCGCAGCCGGTGGACGTCGTCGCGTTGCTGGACGGCCTCGTCTGCGACGCGCAGGACGCCGGCCAGTCGGTGAGCCTGGACGCACCCGCCGTGCTGGCGCCGCTGACGACGCGGCCAAGGGCGCTGCGCCGCATCGTCGGCAACCTGGTCGACAACGCCGTCAAGTTCGCCGGTGCGGCGGAGGTGGTCGTCTCGACGGGCGACGGCTGGCTGCACGTGACCGTGCGGGACCGCGGGCCGGGCATTCCGGCAGACCAGTTGCAGGCCGCGCTGCAGCCCTTCGTGCGGCTGGAGGCCTCGCGCAACCGCGACAGCGGCGGCACCGGCCTGGGCCTGGCCATCGCCCAGCGGCTGGCCCAGGCGCTGGGTGCGACGCTGGACCTCAGGCCGCGCCCGGGCGGTGGCCTGGAAGCCGGTCTGCGCCTGCCGGTCTAGGGGATGCGCAGGTCATGGCCCGGCCGGAGCTCCCCCTGCTGGAACGCGACACGGCCCTCGCCGGCCTGCGCGCCGACCTGGCCGCGCTGGCGCAGGGCGAAGGGCGGTGCGTGCTGCTCGGAGGCGATGCCGGCCTGGGCAAGACGCGTCTGCTGCGCACGGCCGAGCGGGAAAGCGCCGGGATCGGCACGGGCATCGACTGGGCGTGGGGCGCCTGCGAGCCGCTGATCGCGCCGCTGCCGCTGGGGCCCTTGCTCGACATGCTGCCCCGGCTGCCCGCCGACATCGCCTCGCTGCTGCGGCGCGCCGCCCCGGCGGCCGAGCTGTTCGCCGCCCTGTTGGCACTGGCGCGCCGCAGCCGCCGGCCGTGCGTCTGGGTGTTTGAAGACCTGCACTGGGCCGACGGCGCCACGCTGGACCTGTTGCGTTTCCTGTCCCGCCGCATCGCCGGCACCCGGGTGCTGCTGTGCCTCACCTGGCGCGGCGGCGAGCTTGGGCCCGCGCACCCGCTGCGCGCCGTGCTGGCCGGGCTGGCCGGCCAGCGCGCCCGGTCGATCAAGCTCGCCCCGCTGAGCCAGGCCGCCGTGGCGACGCTGGCGGCGCGCGCCGGGCGGCCGTCGGCGGGCGTGTTCGAGGCCAGCGGCGGCAACCCGTTCTTCGTCACCGAGCTGCTGGACGCACCGCCCGCCGACGGGCTGCCGGCCAGCGTGCGCGACGCAATGCTGGCGCGCGTGGCGCGGCTGTCGGCACCGGCCCGCGAGCTGCTCAACGTTGCGAGCGTGTCGCCCGGGCCGCTGGAAACCGCGGTGCTGGCCCATGTCTGCGGCCTGGACCCCGCGGCATTGGCCGAGGTCGTCACGTCCGACCTGCTGCAGCCGGGTGGCGACGGCCTGCGCTTTGCCCATGAGCTGACCCGGCTGACGGTGCTGGAGGCGCTGGGGCCGCGCGCCCCAGCGCTGCATGCCGCCGTGTTCGACGCGCTCGGCGACCGCGGTGCGGCGCCGGCGCGGCTGGTGCATCACGCCGAGCATGCCGGCCTGGCCCACGCCGTGGCCCGGCTGGCACCGCGTGCGGCCGAGCAGGCGGCGGCTGGCGGCGCGCACCGGCAGGCCGCCGCCCTGCTCGGACTGGCCTTGAGCCACCGGGCGCAGCTGCCGCCGGCGCAGGTCGAACGCCTGGCCCGCGCCCGCGCGCTGGAATGCCTGCTGACCGGCCAGATCGACGAGGCCGCACAGGCCGGGGCGCTGGCGCTCGCCGAAGCCGAAACCGGCGCGAGGCCGCTGGCGCGAGCCGAGCACCTGAGTCTGCTGGCGCGTGTCGAGTGGACACGCGGGCGGGCTGCCGCCGGCCTCGTGCATGCCGAGGCCGCGGTGGCGCTGCTCGGCGAGCACGCCCCGGACAGCCCGGCCCTCGCCCGCGCGCTGGCCAGCCGCGCGCAACTGCATCTGCTGGATGACGACAGCGGCCTGGCGCTGGCCGGCGCGGCAAAGGCGCTGGCGCTGTTCTCGCGGCTCGACGACCGCACAGGCGAGCTGGCCGCGCGCATCACGCTGGCGTCGGCCCGCATCGGCGGCTCCGACGAGGCACCGGGTGTGGCCGAGCTGCACGCCGCGCTCGCCCAGGCCTGCGCCACCGGCCAGGAGGAGCAGGCCGCGCGCGCCTGGACGAATCTCGCCTCGGCGGCGCTGGTCGCCGCGCAGTACGAGGCGCTGGACCGCCTGTGCGCGGCCGGCCTGGCCTTCTGCGAGGCGCGCGACCTGGACCTGTTCGCCGTTCCGTTGCGCGTGCGGCAGGCCTGCGGCGAGATCGCCCGCGGCGACTGGCCGGCGGGCGAGGCGCGGCTGCGGCAGCTGCAGGTGCGCTCCGACCTGAATGCGCTGCAGCGCGAGCAGGTCGAGCACCTGCTCGCGCTGCAGGCGGCCCGCCGGCAGCAGCCGCAGGCGCTCGCTTACTGGCAGCAGCTGGCCGACGGTCGGCGCCGGCTGGCGCTGCGGCCCTGGTTCATGTCGGTGGAGGTGCAGCAGGTGGAGGTGGCGGCGCTGTCGGGCGACACGGCGCAGGCGCGAAGGCTGGCCGAGGTCGCGCTGGATGGGAAGGCCGCGCGCCTGGGGCCATGGCGACGCGCGCAGCTGCTGGTGTGGCTGGCGCGGCTGGGCCAGCCCCGGCCCGCGCCGGCCGACGCGCCCGCGGCCTGTGCGCGGGAGCTGGCGGGCGACCACCGCGCCGCCGCCCGCGCCTGGTGCGATCTGGGCTGCCCCTATCAACAGGCACTGGCACTGCTCGGCGGCGATGCACAGGCCGTGACGGAGGCGCTCAAGATGCTGCAGGGCCTGGGCGCCGAGCTGGCCGCGAAGTTCGCGCGGGGCCGCCTGCGAGCGCTCGGCGCTGGGGCCGTGGGGCGCGGCCGCTACGGTCATGCCCGGCAGGATCCGCTCGGCCTGACTGCCCGCGAGCGCGCCGTGCTGGACCTGCTCGTCCAGGGCCACAGCAACCGCGCCATCGCGGCCGCGCTGCACCGCTCCGAACGCACGGTGGAGCACCATGTCGCCGCCCTCTTCCTCAAGCTGGGGGTGAAGACGCGGCAGGACGCCATCCGGCGGGCGAAATCTGGGTAGTCGGCGGCGAAATCCGCGTAGCGGCGCGGCGACGTCGCCCGGGCCCGGCGCTTAGCGTTGGAACGTGGCAGCCCGCACCGGGCCCGCCCTGCCAGGGAGACTCCTCATGCAATTGCGCTTTCCATTCCTCATCCTTGCCCTCGGCCTGCTGGGCAACACCGCCCAGGCCGTGAGTTCCGCCAGCGCCAACGGCTATGCGCGCGGCGACTCGCAGATCGGCTGCAGCACCTGCCCGCACTTTCCGCTGACGCTCAACGGCACACCGGTGCAGAGCGTGACCAGCGCCATGGCCGCGCAGGTCGACTACCTCGGCCAGCCGCTGCGCGATGCCGACAACGCGCCCTACACCCTGGGCGGCGAGGTGGAATACCACGCCAGCGCCGCGTTCGAGGGCGCGCTGGCCCGGCCGGTGCTCGGCGCCTATGCCCGGGCCGACAACGAGCCGGCCTACGTGATCGCCGACCCGCGCCAGCCGATGGTCGGCATCGACCTCTACGCTGCCACGGCCGAAGCCAGCACGCGCCAGACCTACACCTATTTCGGCCCGGGCAGCGCCACCTACCGCTTCGACTTCCACGTCGACGGCCTGCTCAGCAGCGCCCGTGCCACCGCGTTCGGCTCCGCAGCCCTGTACAGCGGAAAGGACCCGTCCTTCGAAACCGGCCTGATCGACTTCGGCTACAGCGAGCACAGCGGCACCGGCCTGTTCAACGACCCGCGGCCCTTCAGCGGCGACTTCTCGGTCAGCGTCTCGGTCGACACCGGCGCGAGCTTCTTGCTCATCAGCCGGCTGAGCGCCGGCGTGCAGATGACCTACAACACCACCGACGTCGTGGCCGATGCCTTCCACACGATGCGCCTGACGGGCATCAGCGGCGGCGACCCGGCCCTGCTGACGACGGCCGTGCCCGAGCCCGGTGCGGCGCTGTTGTTCACGCTCGGCCTGGTGGGCCTGGTGGGCCTGCGGCGCAGGCAGCCTTAGCCGGGAGGCGGCGGCGCGGCGCCGATGTCCAGCCCGCGCGGTTCCTTATAGCGGTGGTAGCCCCACAGGTATTGGCCCGGCGCGCGGCGGATCACACTTTCCATGGCCGCATTGATGGTCGCGGCCGCTTCCTCGTTCGAGGCGGCTTGAGGAATGTCCGGCGCCGGCAGCACATGCACGACGAAGCCCTCGCCGCCCGGCAGACGCTCGCCCCAGATCAGCAGCAGCGCCGCGCCCGTCTGCTGCACGAGGCGGGCCGCCAGCGTCATGGTGTAGGCCGGCCGGCCGAAGAACGGCGCCCACACGCCCAGGCCGTCCGGCGGCACCTGGTCCGGCAGCAGGCCAATGACCTCGCCCTTGCGCAGCGCGCGGATCATCTGACGCACACCGGCCAGTGACGCCGGCGCCGTCGCCAGGCCCGGGCGCTCCCGCGAGCCGGCCATGGCCTCACGCAGCGACGCCTGACGCGCCGGCCGGTAGAGCACGGTGATGGGCGACTCGGGCGATGTGAAGCGCTCGGCAATCGCCTGCGCGCAGATCTCGAAGCAGCCCATGTGCGGCGTCAGCATGACGAGGCCGCGCTTCTGCGCAAGTGCCGCCGCGATCAATTCGCCGCCGTCCCAGCGCAGCTTGTCGCCGAGCGGCCGTCCCTTGGTGGCGACCCACAGCCACGGCAATTCCGCGGCCATGCGCCCAGCCGCGGCGATGGCCGGGCGCGCGTCGCGCCAGGCCACGCCGGCCTGCGCCACATTGGCCTTGAAACGCCGCCGGTAGACGCCCGACGCGAAATACACGACCCAGCCCAGCATGGCGCCCAATGCGTGCAATAGCGCCAGCGGGAGGCGGGATAACCAGCGAAAGAGCAGACCCATGTTTCCTATACTTCGCGCATCGCCGAGTTATTGAACAACTTGCGGGGCGATTCACAAATCCTGCTAAAGCGTTCGCCGCACCTCCTGGAGCAACGGCGACGCCGCCATCCAAGCAACCGGAGTTTAAAAGTGGCCAACGATTTCCTCTTTACGTCCGAATCCGTCTCCGAGGGACACCCCGACAAGGTGGCCGACCAGATCTCGGACGCCATCCTGGACGCCATCTTCGAGCAGGACCCGCGCAGCCGCGTGGCCGCCGAGACGCTGTGCAACACCGGCCTCGTCGTGCTGGCCGGTGAGATCACGACGAACGCCCACGTCGACTACATCCAGGTCGCCCGCGACACCATCAAGCGCATCGGCTACGACAACACCGAGTACGGCATCGACTACAAGGGCTGCGCGGTGCTCGTGGCCTACGACAAGCAGAGCAACGACATCGCGCAGGGCGTGGACCATGCGTCCGACGACCACCTCAACACCGGTGCCGGCGACCAGGGCCTGATGTTCGGCTACGCCTGCGACGAGACGCCCGAGCTGATGCCCGCGCCCATCTACTACGCCCACCGGCTGGTGGAGCGCCAGGCCCAGCTGCGCAAGGACGGCCGGCTTCCCTTCCTGCGCCCCGACGCCAAGAGCCAGGTGACGATGCGCTACGTGGACGGCAAGCCCCACAGCATCGACACCGTCGTGCTGTCCACACAGCATGCGCCCGAGTACAGCCTGGGCGACCGCATGACGGACGAGTTCTACGAGGCCATCCGCGAAGAGCTCATCAAGCCCGTGCTGCCCAAGGCCTGGCTGACCGCCGACACGAAGTACCTGATCAACCCGACGGGTCGTTTCGTCATCGGCGGCCCGCAGGGCGACTGCGGCCTGACCGGCCGCAAGATCATCGTCGACACCTACGGCGGCGCCTGCCCGCATGGCGGTGGCGCCTTCAGCGGCAAGGACCCGTCCAAGGTCGACCGCTCGGCCGCCTATGCAGCGCGCTACGTGGCCAAGAACGTCGTCGCCGCCGGCCTGGCGCGCCAGTGCCAGATCCAGGTCGCCTACGCCATCGGCGTGGCCCGGCCGATGAACGTGACGGTCTACACCGAAGGCACCGGCGTCATCCCCGACGAGCAGATCGCCAGCCTCGTCAACGAGCACTTCGACCTGCGCCCCAAGGGCATCATCCAGATGCTCGACCTGCTGCGCCCGATCTACTCCAAGACCGCGGCCTACGGCCACTTCGGCCGCGAAGAACCCGAGTTCACGTGGGAACGTGTTGACAAGGCTGCGGCCCTCCGGGCTGCAGCCGGCCTGTAAAGGCCGCCGCGCGAGGCGCGGGTCAACACGTGGGCGGAACTCATATCCGCGTGAGCGGATGTGGGTGAAGACCAGACGCACCGATAAAGCCGCTGCCCTGCGGGCGGCGGCCGGGCTGTAAGCCCGCCGCGCGAAGCGCGATTCGGTGCCTGGGCGCAGTTCATATCGCGAAGCGATGTGAACGGAGAGCAACGCACCGACAAGGCGGCTGCGCTGCGTGCAGCAGCGGGCCTGTAAGGCCGCCGAGCCAAAGCGCGCTTCGACGCACGAACCACCGAACACCGCCAGCAAGGCGGTGTTCTTCCTTGTGCCGCAGCGTGCGCGCGACGAGTAGAGTCAACGCGCCGGCACGGTAAGCGGCTTGTCGCCCTGCCCGGACACAACAAATGGAGGCAGAGATGAAGATGCAATCCTTGCGCATCGGTACCCGGCTCGGTCTGGGGTTTGGCCTGGTGCTGCTGCTGCTCGTCGTCGCGGTGGGCCTGAGCTACCGGCAGATGGCCACGGTCGGCCCGCACATCGACCTGCTCATCGAACTGCAGCGGCAGCAGGACCTGGCCCAGGACTGGCGCACCCAGACCCAGCTCAACGTGACCCGCACCGACGCCGTGTCGCGGGCCGGCGGCACCGGGCCGGTGGCGGAGTTCTTCGCGCCCATCATCAAGACCACCAGCGCCAAGATCAGCGAGCTGCAGAAGTCCCTGGCCGACGTCGTCGATACAGACAAGGGCAAGGCCAACCTGGCCGACATCGCCGCGGCCCGCAAAACCTATGTCGACATCCGCGACCAGGTCTTCGCCCAGCTCAAGGCCGGCGAGGCGGAGGCCGCACTGCAGACGCTCGAGGGCAAGATGCGCCCGGCGGCGGACGCCTACGTCGGGACGATCAGCCGCATGGCCGACTACGAAGGCGAGCGCGTGCGCGACGAGACGAGGCTGGTGCTCGAGGCCGCGCGCCGCACGCAGCTGGTGATGCTGGTGCTGTCCGCCATCTGCCTGAGCATCGGCATTGCAGCGGCACTGCTGATCACCCGCTCCGTCGTCAAGCCGCTGCGGATCGCCATTCATGAGGCCGAGGAAGTCGGCCAGGGCGACCTGTCTCGCGAGATCCACAGCGTGGGCAGCGACGAGACCGCCCAGCTCACGCAGGCGCTCGCCAACATGCAGATGTCGCTGCGGCACCTGGTGGGCTCCGTGCGCAACAACGCCGACGGCGTGGCCACGGCCAGCTCGGAAATCTCGCTGGGCAGCAACGATCTGTCGGCCCGCACCGAGCAGCAGGCCAGCGCCATCCAGCAGACCGCGGCGGCGATGGAGCAGGTGTCCGCCACCGTCAAGCTCAACGCCGACAACGCCGGCGAAGCCGACCAGCTTGCGCATGACGCCAGCGAGGTGGCGCGCAAGGGCGGCGAGGTCGTCAGCGAGGCGGTGCAGCGCATGCGCGGCATCGAGGAAAGCTCGCGCAAGATCAGCGACATCATCGGCACCATCGACGCCATCGCCTTCCAGACGAACATCCTGGCGCTGAACGCCGCCGTCGAAGCGGCGCGGGCCGGCGAGCAGGGGCGCGGCTTCGCCGTCGTCGCCAGCGAGGTGCGCATGCTCGCCCAGCGCAGCGCCGATGCGGCGAAGGAGATCAAGTCATTGATCGGCGACAGCGTCGAACGTGTCGAACAGGGCGCCACGCTGGTCAACCGGGCCGGCGAGACGATGGGCCAGGTCGTCACCGCCATCGGCCGCGTGGCGATGATCGTGCGCGAGATCAGCTCGGCCAGCCGCGAGCAGAGCACCGGCGTCAGCCAGGTGGGCCTGGCCATCGCCCAGATGGACGAGGCGACCCAGCAGAACGCCGCGCTGGTGGAAGAAAGCGCCGCCGCGGCGGAAAGCCTGAAGCATCAGGCCAGCGAGCTGGTGAAGCTCGTGTCGACGTTCAAGACCTGAAGGGCGCGGGCAGCGTTCCGTACAGGTCCGTCGGCCCACCGCGCTTTACGCGCAGGCCGTGCCAGCGGCCATGAGCGCACTGGCGCCGGCTTGCCGGTCAGCGCCGGCGGCGGACGCCCGAAATGCCCAGCAGCGCAAGCGCGGTCAGTGCCAGCGTCGCCGGTTCGGGCACCGAGTTCCCCACGGCCGGACGGTCGTAGCTGTAGGTGATTTCCGCGCCGCAGGCGGCAGTGGTCGCGTCGTCGATGCGGGTCTTGTCCCTGTCGCCGCCGTACTCGCGAACGATGAGCTGCGTCTTCGAAGTGCAGGTCAGGTCGAACGCGCCGCCACCGGCCACCGAGAAGCTGCTCAGGATTGCAGACAGCCCAGCCACGCCGTGCAGGTCACCGACGCTGTACGACTGGTCAAACTCCTCGCCCGGGTCAAGGTTGACGATCAGGTTCTGACCCATCGTGAGCACGGGGTCCGTGGCACTGAAGAGGCCGTTCAATGCCGCCAGCGAACTGGTGGCAAAGATGTCTGTGATCGAGTCCAGGGAGATTCCGACGCCGCCGCCGGAATGGCGCAGCTGGAACCTGACCGTGCCTTCGCCGCGCATCAGCAGCTGGACGTCGGTGAGCGTCCCGAGCGAGCTGTCGAACAGGCTCAGCGAACCGGTCTGCGAGATGGGCGTGTCTTCTTGCGGCAAGACGCCGAAGCTGTAGCTGACGAATCCGGCATGCGCGGACGCGGCGATCGCCATCGAGGCGAGGAGGAAGGACAGGCGCTTCATGAAATCCTTGGATTTGCTTGGGGTAGAAGAAGCGGTCGTGCCCTCTCCGCACTGGACTTAGCCAGTTCCGTGCCCATGATTTCGAATCATGAAATGGTGTGGCCGATCAACGCTCTCTGCGAAACCGTTGAAAGCCCTGCTCACCCGACTGTCAATTCCCCCGACAGCGGGGTTAGCACTGAGAGTCGCGGGCCCGGCGGGCGGCGGCGAGCCGTCTATTGCGGGATTTCGGATGCCGCCTGGCGGCCCCGCAAGTCGTCACCCCGGTGCTGGTGGTGACGGGCCGACAAGGTCATTCGAC
>SEEY01000041.1 GCA_004211235.1 Rubrivivax sp. | reverse complement strand
ATCCAGGGCGGCCCCGGTGCGGACAAGCTGCAGCTCATTCCCTTCTTCCGCCTGCACGACTCGCGCTACATGGTCTATTGGGCGCGCAGCAGGCTCTGCTGGGCCGGCGTGCTGCGCGCCCAATAGACCATGTAGCGCGAGTCGTGCAGGCGGAAGAAGGGAATGAGCTGCAGCTTGTCCGCACCGGGGCCGCCCTGGATGAGGCCGGGCGCGGTGAAGGTCAGCGGCTGGCCGGGCACAGGCCTGAAGCGGCGGATGAAGTCGGCCTGGTCGCTTACGAACACCGGCGCCGCGTCCTGCGGGCATACCGCCCCCTGCGCGACGTGGCCCATGCGCGAGCCGTCGGCGGTGAAGCTGAGCTTCTCGCCCGGCTGCGGTGTCTTGGCCGCCAGCACGATGGGGCCGTGCAGCACGGCCACGTAGTTCTTCAGGCCGGGCATGGGCTCCAGCGTCGTGCGCATCGGCAGCTCGATGTCGACCTGGTCGCCCGCCTTCCAGGCACGGCGAAGTTCGACATGGCCGCCCGGTTTGGCCGTCACCTTCACCGGCTTGCCGTTGAGCTTCACCTTGAGCGCGCCGGGCGCCACCCAGCCGGGATAGCGAACCTTGAGCGCGAACTCGCCGGCCGTTTCGACCGTCAGCCGCGTGCGCGATTCGTCGGGGAAGCGGGTGCTCTGCGTCAGCTTGATGCCGCGCTCGCGCCAGTCCAGCGTCGAAGCGATGAAGAGGTTGACGTAGATCGAGTCCGCGTCGTGCGCGTAGATGAACTCGCCGTGGCGCGCGTGGCTCTCGATGCCGGAGCCGACACAGCACCACATGCCCTCGTCCACCTTGGAATAGACGCGGTAGTGCTGCGGCCGCATCGGCGTGAAGTAGACGAAGCCGCCCTCGCCCGGATGCTGCGAGGCGAGGATGTGGTTGTAGAGGGTGCGCTCGTAGAAGTCGGTGTAGGCGCCGACGTCAGGGGAAGCCTGGGACAGCAGCGCCGTCAGCTTCAGCATGTTGTAGCTGTTGCAGGTCTCGGGGCCTTCCACCTCGTTGAGCATGGGCCGGAAGTCCTCGGCCGGATGGAAGTGCTCCTTGACGCTGTTGCCGCCGATGGCGACCGTGCGCTTGTCCGTCACCGTGCGCCAGAAGAACTCCGCGGCACGGCGGCCCTCGTCTTCGCCACCGATCTGGGCGATGCGCGCAAAGCCGATGACCTTGGGGATCTGCGTGTTGGCGTGCAGGCCCGTCAGCTTGTCCTGCCCGGCCGCGAGCGGCTGCAGGATGGCCTGGTGCGAGAAGCGCCGGGCCAGTGCCAGGTAGCGCAGGTCGCCGGTCATCTGCGCCACGTCGGCGAACACCTCGTTCATGCCGCCGTGCTCGGCGCGCAGCATGTTCTGCATCTGCGCGTCGGTCAGCGGTGTCGTCAGGCGCAGCGCCCAGTCGCTCATGCGCACCAGCATGGCCTTGGCGTCGGCATTGCCGGCATGCACCCAGGCGTCGCGCAGGCCGGCGAACATCTTGTGGATGTTGTACCAGGGCACCCAGCGGCCGTTGACGGAGAAGCTGTCGACCTTGAGGTCGCCCGCGGCCACCTCGGCCCAGGCCTTGGGGCCATCGGGAACCCCGCCGATGTAGCCGTTGCCCAGTGCATCCTGGCAGCGCTTGAGTTCGGCGATGACGTAATCCAGCCGCTGCTTGACCTCCGCGTCGCCGGTGGACGCCCACATCAGCGCCAGCGCCGAGACGTAGTGGCCACCCATGTGGCCGTCCAGGCCCGACGACTCCCAGTTGCCGTAGCTCGGCACGGGCACCGGCAGACCGGCTTCGCGGCGGAAGGGCGCGAGCAGGCGCTCGGGGTCGAGCGTCATCAGGTAGTGCAGGTCGGTCGTCTGCGCTTCCAGGAAGGGCCCGTCGAGCAGACGGACGCTGCTCAACGGGAAAGCCTGCGTCGCTGCGCCTGCACCGTGCGCGCACACGACGAGGGCGAGGGCAGCGAGCAGGCGTTTCATCGTCAGGCCGCCGTCCTGATGGCCCACAGCGACACGCCGCTGGACGACAGCGCGCTGAAGCTGACGACGAATGCGCTCGAGTTCGTATTCCATTGCCGGGACAGTACGCCTTTGTAGGTCAGGCCGCCGCTCACCACGGTCAGCTTGTTGTTGCCGTTGTGCGTCCACGTGCCCGTCATGCCGCCTGCGCCGCCAACCGTGCCGTCGGCATTCAACGTGACGACGATGGAGGCCTTGCTCACGGCCGTGATGTCCTTGCCGTGGTTGACGAGCTTGTAGGTGCCCGCGGCCTGCGCGGCGCTGACATCGGCCATCTGCGCCGGCGAAGCCAGGCTGAGCGGCGCATAACGCAGCGGTGCGATGACCAGCCAGTTGTCATCGTTGAGCAGCATCTCGTGCACGCGGATCTCGTGCGCCTCGCCGGTGCCGGGGAAGCGCGTGTGGAAGACGATGAAGTACTTGCCGGTGGCCGCGTCGTAGCAGGCCGAGTTGTGGCCCGGCGACACATAGCCCAGCGCCGTGCCGGTCTCGAAGGCCGCGTTGGTGAACTGGTGGCCGCCCATCAGCTTGACGCCGTGGGGCGCGATGCTGGCGTCGTCGAACACCGTGCCGGGGGCGCCCTTGACGGTGGCCATGTCGGTGCCGGCGGCGTCGAGGTAGGGGCCGTCGGGCTGCAGCGAGCGCGCCAGGCGCACGTTGTAGCCGCCGTCCGCCGCCAGGCCGCCGAAGGACGTGAACAGGTAGTAGTACTTGCTCGTCGGGCTGTAGAGGATGTAGGCGCCTTCGATGCGGGCATGGTTGCCGCCCATCAGGTGCTTGCCGTAGCCCTGCCCCGCGAGTGGCACACCCGTCGCCGTGTCCAGTTGCAGGATGAAGATGCCGCCCGAGTAGGAGCCGTAGACCATCCACAGCTTGCCCGTGGTGTCGAAGAAGACCGACGGGTCGACGACGTTGGGGTGCCGGGTGGCGTCGTAGTTCGTGCCGTCTTCCGACGTGCCGACCATGCCGGACTTCAGCAGCAGCTGCTTGTTGGCATAGGGCCCGTCCACCTTGTCGGCGACGGCGATGCCCAGCGCCGACAGCGGCGAGTCGCCCTTGCAGGCGCAGTAGTACATGTAGAACTTGCCGTCGGCCAGCTTGATGACGTCGGGCGCCCAGAGCGTGTTGGTCTGCGCCCAGGTCAGCGCGGCGGACAGCTCGGTCGTGACCTTGGTGAACAGCGGGTTGGCGTCGTTGACCGTGTCGGCGATCTTGGTCCAGTTCATCAGGTCCGTCGTCTTCGCGGCGGCGAGATGGGAGCCGAAGACGTAGTAGGTGCTGCCGTCCCTGACGATGGACGGGTCATGCACCGAGGCGTTGCCGAAGGTCAGCGCCGTCTGCACGGGGTTGGGATTGGTCGGCGTCGGTTCCGCGGGCGTCGGCGCCGGTGCCGGCGTGACCGTGCCGCCACCGCCGCCGCCGCCCCCGCCGCAGGCGGTCAAGGCGAAGGCGGCAGAGCCTGCAAGGAAGTTGCGTCGATTCTGGAAGGCCATGATGGGGTTGTCTCCGGGTCTGTTGGTTGGGGCCGGCGGAGCCTAGAAGGCTCCGCGGCCGCGCACCAATGACATTGCAGGCCCGGTCGATCCTGGTTCTGATATGCCGCGTGGGGGGCACGCAGACAGCGCAAAGCCTGGGCAAGCAGCATGGCGAGGCCCAGGTTTTGCGGTTGGCAGAAAGCGGTCGAGAAGCCGCGGGGCGATCAGCCCTCGACAGCGACGACGATGACGGACTTGGCCGGCAGCTTCAGCGTCAGCTTGCCGTCGACTGCCTGCGCTTGGAAATCGACGGGCACGACCTGGGCAGGCTTGCCGAGTTCGTTCTGCGCGTCCATCGCCGCGGCCGTCAGCAGCTTGCCCTTGACGGCCTTGGGAGCCGCGGCGCCCACCTGCAGCGTCAGCTCGGCGCCTTGCGTGGCGTTGGCGTTGACGAGGCCGATGTAGAGCTTGCCGTCCTTGGCGCGCGCGGCGGTGGCGGACAGGCCCGGCATCTGTTGCGCGCCGACCTTGTAGACCGGGTTGTTCTCGATGGTGGCGGGCAGCGAGGTCGCGTCCTGGAAGGGCGTGTACAGCGCGAACGCGTGATACGTCGGCGTCAGCACCAGCTTGTCCTTGGACGTCTGGATCATGGCCTGCAGCACGTTGACCATCTGCGCCACATTGGTCATGTGCACGCGGTCGGCGTGGGCATGGAAGACGTTGAAGTGCATGGCCGCGAGCAGCGCGTCGCGCAGCGTGTTGCGCTGGACCAGGAAGCCGGGGTTGCTGCCGGGATCGGGGTCATACCAGCTGCCCCACTCGTCGAAGTAGAAGCCGATCTTCTTGCTCGGGTCGTTCTTGTCGAGGACCGCCGTGTTCTTGGTGATCATCTCGTCGATCTGCTGGACATTCGCCAGCGTCGACATCCACTCGCTCTCGGGGAAGCCGACGGCCGCGCCCTTGTGCTCCCACTTGGACGTGGGCAGCGTGTAGGCGTGGTGCGAGATGGCGTTGACGCTGTGCACGCCCTTGCTCAGCGCCTCGGTCCATTCCGTCTGCATGCCGTTGCCGCCGCTGGCGATGAAGATGGGGCGGTTGTTTTCCGGCGCCTTCAGGAAGGTGGCGACCTGGCGGTACTGGTCGGCGTAGTACTCCGGGCGCATGTTGCCGCCGCAGCCCCAGGCCTCGTTGCCGACGGCGAAGTAGTGGACGCGGAAGGGCTTGTCGCGGCCGTTCTTGCGGCGCAGGTCGGTCAGCGTGGACTTGCCTTCGCCGGTCATGTACTCCAGCCACTCGGACATCTCCTGGGAGCTGCCCGTGCCGAGGTTGCCGTTCACATAGGCTTCGGCGCCGAGCTGCTCGACGAGGTCGAAGAACTCGTGCGTGCCGACGGCATTGTTCTCGGGCACGCCACCCCAGTTGGTGTTGATCTTGACGGGCCGCTTGTCGCGGGCGCCGATGCCGTCGCGCCAGTGGTATTCATCCGCGAAGCAGCCGCCGGGCCAGCGCACCAGCGGCACCTTCAGCGCCTTGAGCGCCGCGACGACGTCCTTGCGCCAGCCGCGCACGTTGGGGATCTTGCTGTCGGGGCCGACCCACATGCCTTCGTAGATGCCGGTGCCGAGATGCTCGGCGAACTGGCCATAGACGTTGCGGTGGATGACCGGGCCGGGCTGGTCCGCCTTGACGACCAGCTTGATGTCGGCGGCCAGGGCGCTGGCGCCCAGGGCCAGCGCTGCCACGAGGGTCAGCAGTTGCTTCTTCATCGGTTTTGTCTCCGGAGTTGTTCTGTCACATGGTTCGGGCCGAGCGCCGGGCCGCCCCAAGCCGGCCCGCCTTGGCGATGTGTTTGCCGGTCAATCTGGCAAACATCGCCGTCCCCTCGGGGGACCGGCCAGGGCAAAGCCCTGGACGAGGGGCGTCAATTCCGCGTCAAAGCGCCGTCACGGCGGCGCCAGATGCCGCGCTCGTTGGGTTCGCGAAGCACCGCGGGCAGCAGCGCGCGCGGCAGGTTCTGGTAGCAGACCGGGCGCAGGAAGCGCTGGATGGCGGCCGTGCCGACCGAGCTGCTGCGGCCGTCGCTCGTCGCCGGGAACGGGCCACCGTGCACCATCGCCGTCGACACCTCGACGCCGGTGGGATAGCCGTTGGCCAGGATGCGGCCGACCTTGCGCTCCAGCGCCGGCAGCAGTGCGCGGGCGGCGGCGAGGTCGCTCTCATCGTCGTCCTGCAGCTGCAGCGTGGCGGTCAGCTGGCCCTCCAGGCCCTCGACGACGGCGAGCAGCTCGGCGAGGTCGGTGCAGGCGATCAGCAGCGAGGCCGGGCCGAAGATTTCGGACTGCATCGCATGGTTGGCGAGGAAGGCCGCGCCGGTGGTCCTGAACAGGCTCGGCGCGCCCTGGCAGCCGGCCGAGGCGCCACGCAGCAGCGTGTCGACCTGGGCCTGGCCGGCGAGCTGGTCTTCACCGCGCTGGTAGGCGCTGGCGATGCCGGGCGTCAGCATGGTGGCGGCCGGCACGGGCTTGAGCGCCTCCGCGGCGGCCACCGCGAAGCGGTCGAAGTCAGGGCCGGCAAGGCCCAGGACCAGGCCAGGGTTTGTGCAGAACTGGCCCACGCCCATGACGAGGGACGCGGCGAAACCGCTGGCGATGTCAGCGCCGCGCTTGGCCAGCGCGGCCGGCAGCACGACGACCGGGTTGATGCTGCTCATCTCCGCGTAGACGGGGATGGGCTGCGGGCGGGCTGCGGCCGCGGCCATCAGTGCGGTGCCGCCGCTGCGCGAGCCGGTGAAGCCGACGGCCTGGATGGCCGGATGGCGCACCAGCGTGTCGCCGATGCCATGGCCGCTGCCGGTCAGCAGCGCGAAGACGCCGGCCGGCAGGCCGGACTGGCGCACGGCCTCGACGACCGCGCGGCCGACGAGTTCCGACGTGCCGGGATGCGCCGAGTGCGCCTTGACGACGACCGGGCAACCGGCCGCCAGCGCGGCGGCGGTGTCGCCACCGGCCACAGAAAAAGCGAGCGGGAAGTTGCTGGCGCCGAACACGGCCACGGGGCCGACGCCGACGAAGCGCAGGCGCAGGTCCGGCCGCGGCGGCGTGCGCGTGGGCAGGGCGGTGTCGATGCGGGCGTCCTGCCAGGAACCTTCGCGCAGCAGTTCGGCGAACAGCTTGAGCTGGTTCATCGTGCGGGCGCGTTCGCCTTCGAGGCGGGCGCGCGGCAGGCCGGTCTCGGCCATCGCGCGCACGATGAGCTCATCGCCCAGCGCGAGGATCTGCGCGGCGATCAGGTCGAGGAAGTCGGCGCGCTCATGGTCGCCCGTGGCGCGGAAGGTGTCGAAGGCGGCGCCGGCCAGCCCACAGGCCTCTGCGACCTGGGACGCGTCCACGGCATTGAAGTCGGGGCCGAGCGGCTCGTTCTTGCCCGGGTCGAAGGCCTGGAAGGCCTTGCCGTTGCCGCGCACCGGCTGGCCGCCGATGAGCGCGAGGCCCTGGATGGTGTTGCTCATTGGGAGAACCTCGGAATCAGTGTGAATGGCGTGGGACGGCGGAGCCGCGGCAGCCGCGCAGGAAGTCGAAGTCGCAGCCCTCGTCGGCCTGCAGAACGTGCTGCACGTAGAGGTGGCGGTAGCCGGTGGCGTCGGCCGGGTCGACGGTCTGCGCCGCGGCCCAGGCTTCCAGACGCTGCTGCAGTTCCGCCTCCGGCACGTCCAGGTGCAGGCGGCCGGCGGCGCAGTCCAGCTCGATGAAGTCGCCTTCCTGCACGACGGCCAGCGTGCCGCCGGCGCGGGCTTCAGGCGCCACGTGCAGCACGACGGTGCCGTAGGCCGTGCCGCTCATGCGCGCGTCGGAGATGCGCACCATGTCCTTCACGCCCGCCGCCAGCAGCTTGGGCGGCAGGCCCATGTTGCCGACCTCGGCCATGCCGGGATAGCCCTTGGGGCCGCAGTTCTTCATGACGAGGATGCAGCTGGCGTCCACGTCCAGGTCGGGGTCGCCGATGCGGGCCTTGTAGTCGTCGAAGTCCTCGAACACGACGGCACGACCACGGTGCTTCATCAGCTCCGGCGTGGCCGCCGAGGGCTTGAGCACGGCGCCGCGCGGCGCGAGGTTGCCGCGCAGGATGCAGATGCCGCCGTCGGCGATGAGGGGCCTGTCCAGCGGGCGGATGACTTCGTCGTCGTAGATCGGCGCGTCGTTGCAGTTGTCCCAGAGGGTTTTGCCGTTGACGGTCAGCGCCGTGGGGTTGGGCAGCAGGTTGGCCTCGCCCAGGCGGCGGATGACGCCGGGCAGGCCGCCCGCGTAATAGAACTCTTCCATCAGGAAGCGGCCCGAGGGCAGCAGGTCGACGACCGTCGGCGTGCCGCGGCCGATGCGGGTCCAGTCTTCCAGCTCCAGGTCCACGCCGACGCGGCCGGCAATCGCCTTCAGATGGATGACGGCGTTGGTGGAGCCGCCGATGGCGGCATTGACGCGGATGGCGTTCTCGAAAGCTTCCTTCGTCAGCACCTTGGACAGGCGCAGGTCTTCCCAGACCATGTCGACGATGCGCATGCCGGACAGATGCGCCAGCACATAACGGCGCGCGTCGACGGCGGGAATGGCAGCGTTGTGCGGCAGTGACGTGCCCAGGGACTCGGCGATGCACGCCATCGTCGACGCCGTGCCCATCGTGTTGCAGGTGCCGGCGGAGCGCGAGTGGCCGGCCTCGGCGGCCAGGAAGTCGTGCATCTTGATCTCGCCGGCCTTGACCTGCTCGTGCAGCTGCCACACCGCCGTGCCCGAGCCGATGTTCTTGCCGTTGAGCTTGCCGTTGAGCATCGGCCCGCCGGTGACGACGATGGTGGGCACGTCGACGCTGGCGGCGCCCATCAGCAGGGCCGGCGTGGTCTTGTCGCAGCCCACCAGCAGCACGACGGCGTCGATGGGATTGCCGCGGATGCTTTCCTCGACGTCCATGCTGGCGAGGTTGCGCGTCAGCATGGCCGTGGGGCGCAGATTGCTCTCGCCATTGGAGAACACCGGGAACTCGACCGGCCAGCCGCCGGCTTCGAGGATGCCCTTCTTCACATGCTCGGCGAGCTTGCGGAAGTGGGCGTTGCAGGGCGTCAGCTCGCTCCAGGTGTTGCAGATGCCGATGATGGGCTTGCCCTGGAACTCATGGTCGGGGATGCCCTGGTTCTTCATCCACGAGCGATACATGAAACCGTTCTTGTCCTGGGTACCGAACCACTCGGCCGAACGCAGCTTGACCTTGCTCTTCTTGTCCTCAGTCGTCATGTCTTGTCTCGGGGGTTTCGTTGTGGCGGCACGCAGTTCCGCCGTATAAAAACGATGCTAGAAGCCCGCGGAATTGCAATCCAATCAAATTCCACGATGTACCGATGTTGTTTTCGGTATCAATCCAGCCGCGAGGGCTTGCCGAATTGCGGCATGCCTTGCGCGTCCCAGCGCAGCGGCTTCACGAATGTATGGCGGTCGGGGTTCCAGAGCGGGTCGCCGACGATCTCCGTGTAGGTGCGGGCGTGATAGACGAGGAGCACCTCGTCCGGCGTGTCGCCGACGGTGAAGCTGTTGTGGCCTGGGCCGAAGACGCTGTCCTGCGCCGCGCTGCACATCACCGGCGCGGGCGACTTGTGCCAGCTGGCGGCGTCGAGCAGATCGGCGCCGTCGTCCGCCCACAGCAGGCCCATGGCGTAGTTCTCGTCCGTGGCGCTGGCGGAATAGCTGATGAAGACGCGTCCGTTCTTCTGCAGCACGGACGGCCCCTCGTTGACAAGAAAGCCGCGGCATTCCCAGTCGAACTCCGGCCTGCTGAGCATCACCGGCGCGCCGCCCAGCTGCCAGGGCGTCTTCATCGGTGCGAGGTAGAGGTTGGAGTTGCCGGCAACGGCACGGTCCTTCTGCGCCCAGAGGTAGTAGAGCTGGCCGCGGTGCGTGAAGGTCGTGGCGTCCAGGCAGAAGCTGTCGATGCCGGTATCCAGCTGGCCCAGGAACTCCCAGCCGCCGCTCAGCGGATCGCTGGCCGTGTTCCTGATCGCATACATGCGGTGCTGGAACATGCCGAGGTCGTCCAGCGCGCGGGTGTGCGCCGCGGCGAAATAGACATACCAGGCGCCGTCGTTGAAATGCAGCTCCGGCGCCCAGATCAGCTCGCTCCACGGCCCCGTGTCCGGCTTGCGCCAGGCGACGAAGGCCGGCGCGTCGGCCAGCCCCGCAATCGTCGACGCACGGCGGATCTCGATGCGGTCGTACTCCGGCACCGACGCGGTGAAGTAGTAGAAGCCGTCGGTGTGGCGGGTGATGTGGGGGTCGGCGCGCTGGCGGATCAACGGCTCAAGCAGGTCGGACATCGGTGCGGCAAAAAGCGGTGCAGCAAAAGGAAAGGGCGTTGCCCGGGAGGGCCCGTGCAACGCCCGAAGCGAGGATGAAATCAGCCTCTCAAGTCAACCCGCCGGCTCAGATCCTCCAGCGGAAGCCGGCCGAGAACGCGCGGCCGATCTGGACCGTGCCGAAGTTGGTCAGCTGCGGGCTGCCCGCGTCGCCGAACTTGTAGTACTGCTGCTGCATTTCATTGGTCAGGTTCACACCGCTGAAATCCAGCGACATCTGATCGTTGATCTTGTAGCTGACCTGCAGGTCCACACTCTTTTCCGGCTGGCGCCAGATGCCGATCGGGTTGGCGAAGAGCGCGGCCTCGTTGGTGGCCAGGAAGGCAGACCGGCGAACGTAGGACAGGCGTGCGCTGGCCGGGCCCTTCTCATAGGCCAGCGTCGCGTTCCACGACAGCTTGGACACGCCGAAGAACGGCCCTTCCAGCTGCGAGACGATTTCACCGGCGTTGTTGGCGGTCGGCACGTTCTGCGACGAGCTCAGGCGCGTGACGCTGCCCTGGAAGCCCAGGCCGTCCAGAAGCGACGGCAGGCCCTTCGGGAAGTAGATCGCGCCGAGTTCGAGGCCGCTGATCTTGCCGTTGGAGGCATTGACCGGCGAGCTGATGACGTAGTCATAGCCGTTGCTGTGGTCGCCGCCCGAGGTGGAGTTGCGGAACGGGTCCTCGGCCGGAGACAGGTGAATGCGACGACGCAGCGGCACGACGAGGCCGTCGATCTTGCGCTGAAACACGGTGCCGTACAGGGCGCTGTCCTTCTGGAAATACCACTCGCCCGTCAGGTCGAGATTCTTTGAGCGCGTCGGTTCCAGGTTCGGGTTGCCGCCACTGCCGCCACCGTAACCCACCTTGGACACGTCGTCGCTGGGTTGAATGATGGGATTCAGATCGCCGAAATTCGGGCGGCGCAGGGTTTCACCGTAATTGAAGCGCACCAGCACGTCCTTGACCGGCTCATAGCGCAGCGTCAGGCTGGGCAGGAACTTCTTGGCCGACTTCTCGCCGTTGGTGGGCGTCACCACCTTGGTGGTGGGGTCGACCTTGTAGGCCGTCATGTTGGTATCGACCTGCACGTAACGGACGCCGAAGTTGGCGCGCAGCGGGCGGCCGAACAGTTGTTGTTCGGCGTCGGCCATCAGGAAGATGTTGGTCGTGTCTTCCTTGACCTGGAAGGTTTTCTGCAAACTCAGCTTGTCGGTGGTCAGGAAATTCGCGTCGACCGCGTTATATGTCTTGCGCCAGGCGTCGATATTGTCGCGAATGTAATAGGCATTCGGCTCGATCCAGGAGCGCGGAACGTCCGAGATATCGGTGGCGAAGTCAGAATTGACGTGGTAATAGTTCGCGCCGAGCGTCGCCAGATTCTTGCCCAGGAAGGCTGACTGCGTGCGATTGGCTTCCGAGGCCTTGCGGCTGTCGAAACGCGCGCCGAAATGCAGCGTCTTGATCGGGCCCCAGTCGGCGTCGTAGGCACCATTCAGGCTGGCGGTGCCGGCGCTGCCTTCGTTGCGGTTGGCGTTGTCGTAGAACTGCGCCACATTCCACTTGGTGGGGTCGGCCAGGTCGGCATTGTTGTTGAACTTGAAATCCATGTTGCCACCGCCCGAATTGAAATCGACGGTGATCGACGGCGCAACGCGGTCGATGCGGGTGGCAGTGAATTCCGAATGGTATTTGCTGGTCTGATACGACACATCGCCGTCCAGCCGCAGACGGTCGCCAAAATTCCACTTGCCGTTTAAGGCATAGATATAGGAATCAGTGGCCGACGTGGTGTAGTCGCCGCTGTTGAAACCATAGACGTCATTCACCGTGCGCGTCTTGATGACGTTCGTGCCCGGGAATGTCGTGATCGTGGAGGCGGGGTTGCTGCCCAGGCTGCCCCACCAGTCGACAAAGCTGAACAGCAGCTTGTTGAAGGTCTTGTCGCGATAACCGTTGTACATCGCTTCAAAGGTATAGACCGAATCATCGTTCGGCTGCCACTGCAGCGCCAGATTGGCGGCCGGGCGCTCGCGCTGACCCTCGACGTCACTCTGGAAGACGGCATCACGCGCCAGGTAATACGGGACGTTCTTGCCGTTGATGGCCAGGGTCGAACCCGCGTTCTGCGGCAGGCCGGTGTAGGAGCCCGGGGTCCAGATCTGCTGGTTGGGCGCGCGTCCGTCCGTCGGCTGGATACGCTCCAGGGGCGTCCATCCGGCCGGCACCTCGGCTGCGTTGGGGCTGGCAAAAACCACCATCGCGCCCGGGGTCACGCTTTCGTTGCGGTATTTCGTCTTGACCGCCGAAAGATTGACCAGCGCGCCGATTTCGCCGACGCCGGTCTGCCAACGGCTGCTGGCCATCGCACTCAACTGCGGATTCCACTTCTCGGCGGGGTCGAGATAGGTCTCGCGCGCCAGCAGCGAGAACTTCGAACCCTTGAAATCGAAGGGGCGCAGCGACTTGACGTCGATCTGGCCCGCAATGCCGTTTTCCAGCTGGCTGGCGTCGCGCGTCTTGAAGACGTCGATCTGGCGCACCAGGGTCGACGGGATGTCCTGCAGCGCGACCTGCGTGCCGGAGGCGGTGAAGATGTTGCGGCCGTTCCAGGTGGTGGCCACATCGGGCAGGCCACGGATCGACAGGGTGCCGACTTCGCCGCCGGCACGGTTGGTCACCTGGATGCCGGTGACGCGCTGCAGCGCTTCGACGACGTTGTTGTCAGGCAGCTTGCCGATGTCTTCGGCCACCACCGACTCGACGACCTGGTCGCTCGCTCAGGGTGAAGCGGGAGGCTTGGGCGCGCGCACGCTGCGGCGCCAGGGCTGGTTTCTTCATCTTGTCTCCGGAATCGTTATGGGAGCGGGGTCGTTCCCGCAGCCCTTCTGGCCTCTGTGGTGGGCCCTGTGGCTGGGGTCTAAATTCATGCTAGAGGGCTGACCGATTCGCGACTAATCACATTTTTGGATTTCTCGATCCTGGTTTTCGCATCGTCTGTCGGGGTAAGCCAGTAGCTTTCCCAGGAAGAAACCGCATGTACCTCAACGCCGATAGGCGCAGGCAAACAGGCGCTGACTTCACGCCTTGTCGAGGTTTTGCAACGGAGCGCCGCGACCCGGCCCGCCGGGGCGCGGCCGAAGGGGGCCGTTCAGCGGCCGTGCGGGAAGGTCGACTTCCGGGTCGGCGCCTTGGCGCCCTTGCCGCGCGCGGCCCAGAGCTTGTAGGCCGCCGGTGTCAGCTCGCGCTTGAGCAGCGCCACGAGTTCGCCGTGGCCGATGCCGTGCTCGAGCATCACCTTGCTGTAGGGCGGCACGTCGTCCCAGGCGGTGGCGATGACGCGCTTGATGTCTTCAGGGCTGAGTCGGGGAGCGGTCTTGGCCATGGCCGGATTGTCGCGCTGCGGATCAGGCAATGGCCGCGGCGAACAGCTCGCGCTGGTCGGTCAGGGCCTGCACGAGCGCGGGCTCCAGGGCCTCGCCGAAGACGAGGTGGACGTCGACGCTGACCTCGTCAAGCAGGCGCCGGTAGGCCACGCCCGGGTAGCGCTGGCGGGCCAGCGCTGCGGGCAGCAGGGTGCAGCCCCGGCCGGCGGCAATCTGCGCGATGGTGGCTGCCGTGCCCGGCGCCACGGCCTCGCGGACGGGTGCGAAGCCGAGCGCGTCGTACTGGCGCTGGTAGTGCGTCCACAGCGCCGGGTTGGCACGTTTGGCGAAGCGCAGGAAGACCGGGCCGGCCTGGAGATCGGCCAGTCGCAACGCACGCTTCTTCGCCGCGGGGCTGCCGGCCGGCACGACGGCCACATGACGCAGCCGCGCCACCTCGACATGGCGCAGGCCCTGCAGGTCCTGCGGCATGGCGATCAACGCGGCATCCAGGGGTCTGGCGCAGCAGGCCGGCCAGCAGCTCCGGGCCGATCTCCTGCAGCGGCTCCAGCGGCATCAGCCGGGTGGCCGCGCGCCAGGCACGGTCCAGTGCCGTGAAGGCGCTCATGTCCATCCACCACGGCAGCCCGACGCGCAGGCTCTGGCGCGGTGCCTGCGTCAGCGTGCCGATGCGCGCCAGCGCCGCGTCGAAGGCGCGCACGGCCTGCTCAAACTCGCGCCGTGCCTGCTCGCCCGCAGCCGTCAGGCGCGTGCCCGGGCCGGAACGGTCCAGCAGCGCCACACCCAGGGCCTGCTCCAGCGCCGCGATCTGGCGCGACAGCGGCGGCTGCGTGAGGTGCAGGCGCTCCGCGGCGCGGCGGAAGTTGAGCTCCTCGGCCACCACCAGGAAATAGCGCAGCTGGCGGATGTCGATGCTGCGCTGACCAGCGGAGTTCATGCCGAAAAGGTATCACCAATTCTGGAATTCACGCCGAGGCGCCGGGCGCCCAGCATGTGCGCCGTTGTCGACCAGGAACCCCGCCATGCCCGCCTCGCTCTGTCATCCAAACCCGCCCTCACGCCGCCAGTTCCTCGCCGGGGCCGCCGCTTTTGGCCTGTCGGCCTGCGGCGGCGGGGGCGGCGAAGCACCGGCCGCGCCGCCCGGCATCCACAGCTTCGTGGCGGAGCCGGTGGCGGTGGGTGAACCCGCGCGCCTGACGGCCACGTTCACCGGCGGAACCGGCCGCATCGAGCCCGACATCGGGCCGGTGCAGAGCGGCGTGCCGGTGTCGACGCCACCGCTGGCTGCGGCGCGGCAGTACACACTCGTCTTCGAGGCCGCGGGCCAGCCCGCGGCACGGCGCACGCTGGAGCTGGTGCCGCAGTACCGCAACCGCTATGTCGCGCTGGCCACGCCGCTGCCACTGCAGTACCACGCGGCGGTGAACGCGCTGGACGGCAGCGTCATCGTCATCGGCGGCTCGCGGGGCATGTCGACGACGTCTGAAGCTGTGGACCGCTTCGATCCGGCCACGCGCCAGTTCACCCGCATCGCCAGCATGGCGACCGGGCGCACGGGGCACACCGCCCACCGCCTGCCCGATGGACGCATCCTCGTGCTGGGCGGACAGGTCTCGCTGGCTACCGCCGTGCAGGCCGAACTGATCGACCCGGTGCGCGGCACGGTCACCCTGGCCGGGCGGCTCGCGCAGACGCGCAACCGGCATGCCGGCGTGACGCTCGACGACGGCCGCGTACTCGTGGTGGGCGGCTTCTGGCGCGACAGCGTCGAGCTGTGGGACCCGGCGTCGCTGAGCTTTCGCCTGGTGCCCGCCCGCATGCGCCACAGCCGCGAGTTCCCGAGCGCCACGCTGCTGGCCGATGGCCGCGTGCTCATCGTCGGCGGCGACCATGTCGACGATGTCGACGTGCCGGCGGAAGTGTTCGACCCGCGCACCGAGCGCTTCGAGCCGGTCGCGGCGCCCGTTGATGCGCCGCTGCGCTACTTCCACAAGGCGATCCGGCTGGCGGACGGCCAGGTGCTGATCCTCGGCGGCGAACGCCGCGACGGGCTGGCCCCGCCCGCGCCGCTGGCGAGCGTGCTGCGCTTCGACCCCGCCACGCAGACGCTGACATCCGCCGGCGCCCTGGAGCGGCCGCGCTCGCTGGTGCGCGGTGTGCCGCGGCCCGATGGCAGCGTGCTGATGTTCGGCGGCGATGGCCCGGGCGACGCCGCCACCGCCAGCGCCGGCCGCTACCGCGAGGGCTCCGGCCAAGCCCTCGGGCCCATGCCCGCCGGGCGCGCCTGGCACACCGTGAATGCGCTGCCGGACGGGCGCGTGCTCATCCTGGGCGGCGATGCGCCGGACGGCTCACCGTCAGGCGGCGGGTTGATCTACGAGTGAGGCCGGCGTTGGCGGAGGTTCAGCCCCAGCGCTGCTGCACCCACGCCGCGGCGGCGCCGGCCAGCGTGCTTGCAAACGTGCCCCAGACGGTGTCGACGAGGGCGAGCTTGTAGGGCCACTGCCGCAGCGTGGCGGCATTGCTGAGGTCATAGACGCCATAGGCCATGAGGCCCACCAGCGCTGCGCGCGCTACCTGCATGCGGAACGACTGGCCGGCCGGGAACAACGCCAGCGCCACCAGCGCGGCCGGGTAGGCGAAATAGAACAGCAGCGCCGGCGCCCAGCGCACCTGCTCCGCCATCTGCGCGCCGATCTGCTCGCGGTAGAAGTCCTTGGCGATGACACCGAGCCACAGCGCGTCGAGCACGCCCATGACGATCAGGGCGGCGAGATAGGGTTTGACGGCGGCGTTCATGGCGGATTGCAGTGTCCACGCTGGCGCCGCAGCGCGTGTAGGAAGCCGCCGCGACTCTGGCGGGACGGCCGTCGTCCTACAGAGGCTGTGGCGTCGCGCTGGCACTGCCGTTGCTTTCCGGGCCGCAGCATCAAGGCAACCAAACACCGTCCGGCACCTTCGCCATGGCCATGACCTCTTCCACGCTGCCCCTGACTGCCAAAGCCGGCGCTGCCACGGGCACCGCGCCCGCCAGGGAACCGCATCGGCGTCCGTCGCTGACGCTGCTGGCCACCGAGCCCGCACGCGCCACGCTGGAGGCGTGCGCGGCGCTCAACCACTGGCGCACGGCGCCCAAGCCGGTCGGCGAAGGCCGCACGGTGGTGCTGTTCCCGGGCCTGGGCACCGACGGCCTGACGATGTGGCCGCTGCGCCGCCACCTGGAGCGCGCCGGCTTTCGGGCGCTGGACTGGGGTCAGGGCATGAACACCGGGCCCAAGGGTGACGTGGATGCGTGGCTGGAGCGCCTGGCCGAGTCGCTGCATGAGCGCGTCGCGCCGGCGCGCGAGGTCAGCTTCGTCGGCTGGAGCCTGGGCGGCTTCTACGCACGCGAGCTCGCCAAGCGCTGGCATGACCGCGTGCACCACGTCATCACCATCGGCACGCCCTTCAGCGGCGGGCCGGACGACACCCACGTCGGCTGGCTGTTCCGCCTGCTCAACGGCCGCCGTGCGCAGGAGCACGACGCGCTGCGCGAGCGCCTGGCCGAGCCGCCGCCGGTGCCCACCGTGTCGCTGTACAGCCGCCGCGACGGCGTCGTCTCCTGGGAAGCCTGCCGGCATGCGCGCGCCTGGCCGCTGGCGCGGGACATCGAGGTGCAGGCCAGCCACATGGGCATGGGCTGGGCGCCCGAGGTGCTGAACCGGGTCACCGGCGTGCTGTCCTGCCGCCCCAAGGTGGCCGCATGACCGCAGCACTGTCACTTGCCGGGCCGCGCGAGGACTCGCCCCGGCCGGCGCCGCCGCCCGAGAAGCTGCCGCCGCGCGAGCCCGTGGCACCCGTCAAGTTGCGCAACGTGCTGCGGCGCGTGTTCGGCCTGCAGGCGCTGCGGCCCGGGCAGGCCGAGGTCATCCAGCGTGTGCTCGCCGGCCACAGCACGCTGGCCATCATGCCCACCGGGGCAGGCAAGTCCCTGTGCTACCAGCTCCCCGCCGTGCTCAGCGAATCGCTCACCGTCGTCATCTCGCCGCTGATCGCGCTGATGAAGGACCAGTGCGATGCCCTGAACGCGCTCGGCGTGCCGGCCGTGCAGCTCAACTCGGCGCTGGACGCCGGCCGCCGGCTCGAGAACGAGGCGCTGCTGACGCGCGGGGCCGTGCGCATCGTCTTCACCACGCCCGAACGCCTGGCCGACCCGCGCACGCTCGGCCTGCTGCAGGAGCAACGCGTCGGTTTGCTGGTGGTCGACGAGGCGCATTGCATCGCCCAGTGGGGCCACGATTTCCGCCCCGCCTTCGGCGCACTGCGCGACGCCCGCCGCGCGCTCGGCCGCCCGCCGGTGCTGGCGCTGACGGCCACCGCCTCCGCGGCCGTGCAGCGTGAGATCGCCGAGGTGCTGGACATTCCGCGCGACGGCATCCTCAGCCACGGCGTCTACCGGCCCAACCTGCGCCTGGCCGTGGAGCTGCCGCAGACCGAGAAGGAGCGCCGCGCCTTCATGCTGCGCCGGCTGCAGGCGCTCGCCGAGGGCAGCGCCATCGTCTACTGCGCCACCGTTCGCGAGGCCACGGCCCTGCATGGCCAGCTGCGCGGTGCCGACCTGGCCGCCGGCCTGTACCACGGCAAGCTGCCCAAGGCCGAGCGCGAGGCGGCCCAGGAGGCCTTCATGCGCGGCGACACCCGTGTGATGGTGGCCACCAACGCCTTCGGCATGGGCATCGACAAGCCCGACATCCGCCTCGTGCTGCATGCGCAGATGCCGGCCTCCATCGAGGCCTATGTGCAGGAATGCGGACGCGCCGGGCGCGACGGCGAGCCGGCTGATTGCGTGCTGCTGTTCCGCGAGGGCGACCGTGCGCTGCAGCAGTTCTTCACCGGCGGCCACGTGCCCAGCCGGGAGGAGCTGGGCGCCGTCTGGCAGGCGCTGGCCAGCAACACGCCGCAGGGCGGCTGGCTGCCCGCGGCACTGGCCGAGGTGGCGCGGTTGCCGCAGCGGCGGCTGGGCCAGGTGCTGGCCGCGCTGCGCTCGGTGCGCGCGGTGCGCTCGGTGGGCAGCAACGCCGCGGGCGCGCTGCGTCCGGCCACGCGCCGGGAGCCGCAGGAGGTGGTCGACGCCGCGGAGGCCTCGCTGCTGCGGCGCCAGCAGAAGGACCGCGACGGCCTTGCAGCGATGGTGCTGTACGCCAAGGCCGGCAACTGCCGCTGGGCCGGCGTGCTGGCCCACTTCGGCGAAACGCTGGACGACGGCGCCACGCGTTGCGGCCACTGCGACAGCTGCGAGCGCTTCACGGCGCTGCTGGCCTCGGAGCAGGCGCCGGCGGATGACACGGACAGGCAGCCCGCCCAGCCGGCGGCCTTCGCGCCGGGCGCTCGCGTGCGCGTGCGCCGCTTCGGCTGGGGCGAGGTGCAGGCCTGCAGCAGCGACGCCGTCAGGATCGCCTTTCCGCGCCACGGCGTGCGCGACATCCATCCGGACTTCGTGCTGGCAACGGCGAAGAACTAGCGGGCCAGGCCCGTCCCCAGCTCCTGCAGCAGCCCGCCCAGCGCGCGCTGCACGGGGCTGGGCTCGGCCATCTCGGTGGCCAAGCCCTCGCTGCGCAGGCGCTTGAGCGCGCGGCGCGTCATGGAGTGCATGCCGCCGGCCAGGTTGCTGGTGAACATGAAGAAGGCGCCGTTGTCGCTGGCCCAGGCCAGCTCGGCCGTGGCCCACACGCCCTGCAGGTTGATCTTGCAACGCTGGCCGGGCCGCAGCGCGCTGATCCAGTCGCCGGCGGGGTCGCTGCCGGCTGCGCCGTCGAGGCCCATCGGCACGGTCGGCAGCGCGCCGATGTGGGTGTCGTGACCCTGCCAATCGTCCAGCGCGCTGCTTTCGAGGCTGGCGACGGGCGCGGGTTCGGGCGCCAGGACGCCTTGCGC
>SEEY01000607.1 GCA_004211235.1 Rubrivivax sp. | reverse complement strand
CGCTCACCTTCGCCGTCGTGCTGGCCTTGCTGCTGGGCCTGTTGCTGCCGACGATGGCCGTGCTGCTCTACGACATCCAGAAGACCCGCGAAACCGCGATGGAAGACCTGCGGCGCGACCTCGCCCGCACGAGCGAGGTGATGTCCCTGTCGCTGGCGGAGCCGGTCTGGCAGGTGTCGCCCGATCTGGCCGAGCCGATGGTCAATGCCCAGGTGGATGACCCGCGCTTCGTGGCGGTCAAGGTCGTCGAGCCGGCCTCGTCGGCGCCCTTCCTGTCCTTCGAGCGACCTCAGGAAGGCGATGACGCAGCCCTGGTGCTGAGCCAGACGCGCCCCATCCAGCGCGATGGCCGGGAGATCGCGCGGCTGACCATCAGCATGACGGCCGCGCCGCTGCTGCAGGCCAAGCGCGACGAGGTGTGGCGCACCGTCTGGCGCAGCATGCTGACGCTGACCCTGTCGCTGGTGCTGATGCTGTGGGTGCTGCAGCGCTATGTGCTGCGGCCGATGACCGAGCTGACCGGCGCCGCCGAGGCGCTCGCCGCCGGGCGGCTGGAGCAGCCGCTGCACGTGGGCGGCGCCGACGAGATCGCCCGTGTCGGCATGGCGATGGAGCGCATGCGCCAGGCCCTGCTGTCGGCCTTCGAGGCGCTGCGCCAGCACAACCTCAACCTCGAGGAAACCGTCGCCCAGCGCACCGCGGAGCTGACGGCGAGCAATGCCGAACTGTCCGAGGCCCTGCAGACGCTGCAGGCTGCGCAGCGAGAACTCGTCGAGTCAGAGAAGCTCGCCTCACTGGGCCGCCTGGTGGCCGGCGTGGCGCATGAGCTGAACACGCCGCTGGGCAACGCGCTGACGGTCGTGTCGGCGCTGGACGACCGCTACAAGCAGCTCGAGGGCATGCTGGCGGGCAACGTGCCGATGCGCCGCAGCCTGCTGGAGGAACTGGCCCGGGACACACGCCGCGGCCAGGACATCCTGCAGCGCAATGTGCAGAAGGCCGCCGACCTGGTGCGCGACTTCAAGCAGGTGGCCATCGACCAGACGGCCGACCTGCGGCGCGACTTCGACCTCGGCAAGGTCGTCGAGGATGTGCTCGTCATGGTCGAGCCCAGCTTCAAGTACACGCCCTTCGTCATCCGCACCGACCTCTGCCACGGCCTGATGATGAACAGCTACCCGGGCGCACTGGGCCAGGTGCTGACCAACCTGCTGATGAACGCGCTGCTGCACGGCTTCGAGGGCATGGAGAACGGGCACTTGACGGTGAGCTGCGCGCCCCTGAACGAGACGGAGGCGGAACTCAGCGTCAGCGACGACGGCCGCGGCATGGACGAATCCGTGCGGCGGCGCATCTTCGATCCCTTCTTCACGACCAAGCTCGGCACGGGCGGCTCGGGGCTGGGCATGCACATCGTCCACAGCATCGTCACGAACGTGCTGGGCGGCCAGATCGAGGTCAGGAGTTCGCCCGGCCAGGGCACGCAGATGCTGATGCGCCTGCCGCTCAGCGCGCCGCAGCGCGCAGTGGAGTCAACGGCTCACTGAGACGCGGCGGAAGCCGGCGCGGAAGCCGCCTCGACGGCGGCGGCCACGGCTGCCGAAGCAGCGGATGCCGAGTCGGAGGCAGCCGGCTCATGCGCTGCCACGTCGTGCTTCTCGCCGCTCAGGTCGATGTTGCCGCCGCTCTTGGTCAGGATGAACAGCGCCAGGGCGGCAAAGGCGATAAAGCCGACGATCAACTTCCACATGCTCGGGTCTCAGATTTGTTCGACTGCGGCGCATTCTGGAGGCCGAGGCTGACGCTCAACTGAAGGCGAAGGTCTCCCGGCCACCGTCGGGGCCGCTGAAGCTCAGTTCGTGGCTCAGGTCGCTGAAGTCGATGCGCAGCGCCGCCCATTCCTCATGCTGCTGCCAGCGCAGATGCAGTTCCTCATCGCCGCCGGCCGCCACGCTGAAGCTGCCGCCGAACGCCGGGTGGCTGTTGCGCAGCCTGATCAGCGCGATGAGCCGGCGCACGACCGGGCGCTCGCAGTCGCTGGCGACCTCGGCCTCGGCGTAGTGATGCCGGTTGATGTCCCGGCCCACCTGGGTACTGGCCAGCAGCGCCATGTCGTTGTGGCCCGCCAGCAGACCGACGTAGTAGACCTGCGGCACGCCCGGCAGGAAGAACTGGATGGCGCGGGCCAGCAGATAGGCCGTCTCGTCGCGGCCCATCGCATCGAAGAAGGTGCAGTTGACCTGGTAGAGGTCGAGGTTGCTGGCCGCCGCTCCGGTGGCCTGACGGCTCTGGCCACTGCTCGCCGCGTGGATGCGCTCCACCAGCGCGTCGAGTTCGTCCGGCGGCACGAGACCCGGATGGCCCGCGCGATCGCCGGCATCCGCGCCGATGTCGATGATGCCGATGCCGTCATGCGTGTCCAGCACGGTCAGTGCGTTGGTCGGGCGCACGGCGATCCAGCGCTTCAGCGCGCTGGCCGTGCGGAAGTTGAAGGCATGCAGCACCAGCGGCGGCAGCGCGAAGTCGTAGACCCAGTCGACGCGGGCCGCGATCTCGATCTGGCGCTGGTAGTAGGCATGGATCTCCACCAGCACCTCGATGCCGAGCGCCCTCGCCTCGCCCGCGAACTCGGCGATGAAGTCGAAGGTCTCCGGCATCATGAAGCAGCTGGCCCCGGCCCTCTTGATGGCGTAGCCGACGGCGTCCAGCCGCACCATGCGGATGCCATGGGCGGCCAGCGTCTGCAGGATGCTGGTGAGGTAGGCACGGCCCTGCGGATGACGCACGGCGATGTCGATCTGCGCGGCGGTGAAAGTCGTCCACAGGATGCGGCGCTCGCCGTTCTTCAGCGTGGCGTAGGTCAGCGGCAGGCCGGGGCGCGGGCGG
>SEEY01000606.1 GCA_004211235.1 Rubrivivax sp. | reverse complement strand
CTTCACCGCCTGCAGGTCGATGCCGACCTGGCCCGCTTCATCGACACGGAGGTGCTGCCCGGCACCGGCGTCGGCAGCGAGGCGTTCTGGGCGGGCTTCGACGCCATCGCCCATGAGCTGGCGCCGATGAACCGCGCGCTGCTGGCAGAGCGCGACCGCCTGCAGGCCGAGCTGGACGCCTGGCACGAGGCCCACCCCGGCCCCATCAGCGACATGCCCGCCTATCGCAGCTTCCTGAAGCGCATCGGCTACCTCGTCGAGCCGCCGGCGCAGGTGCGGGCGACGACCGCCAACGTCGACGCCGAACTGGCCCTGCAGGCCGGCCCGCAGCTCGTGGTGCCCATCCTGAACGCCCGCTACGCCCTGAACGCCGCCAACGCGCGCTGGGGCTCGCTGTACGACGCGCTCTACGGCACCGACGCCATCCCCGAGGCCGACGGCGCCACGCGTGCCGGCGCCTACAACCCGCTGCGCGGCGCCAAGGTCATCGGCTTCGCCCGGCAGGTGCTGGACCAGGCCGCACCGCTGGCCACCGGCTCGCATGCCGACTCGACCGGCTACCGCGTCGAAGGCGGCCAGCTGGTCGTCACGCTGGCCTCTGGCGCGACGACGGGCCTGCAGGACCCGGCCGCCTTCGCCGGCTACCAGGGCGATGCGGCTGCGCCGACCAGCGTGCTGCTGGTGCACCACGGCCTGCACCTGGACATCCGCATCGACCGCTCGACCGCCATCGGCCAGAGCGATGCGGCGGGTGTGGCCGACATCGTGCTGGAGTCGGCGCTGTCCACCATCCTCGACCTGGAAGACTCCGTCGCCGCCGTCGATGCCGAGGACAAGATCCTGGCCTACCGCAACTGGCTGGGCATCCAGCAGGGCACGCTGACCGAGGAAGTCGCCAAGGGCGGCAAGACCTTCACGCGCCGGCTGAACGCCGACCGCGTCTACACGGCACCTGCCGGTGACGGCACGGTGACGCTGCACGGCCGCTCGCTGATGTTCGTGCGCAATGTCGGCCACCTGATGACCAACCCGGCCATCCTGCTGGAAGACGGCAGCGAGATCCCGGAAGGGATCATGGACGCGGTCGTGACGACGACCATCGCGATGCACGACCTGAAGCGCCGCGGGAACAGCCGCACGGGCTCGGTCTACATCGTCAAGCCCAAGATGCACGGCCCGGCCGAAGTGGCCTTCGCTGCCGAACTGTTCACGCGCGTCGAGCAGTTGCTCGGTCTGCCGGACAGCACCGTCAAGCTCGGCATCATGGACGAGGAGCGCCGCACCTCCGTCAACCTGAAGGCCTGCATCGCCGCGGCCGCCAGCCGCGTGGCCTTCATCAACACGGGATTCCTGGACCGCACCGGCGACGAGATGCACACCGCGATGCGTGCCGGGCCGATGCTGCGCAAGGGCGACATGAAAACGTCGAGCTGGATCCAGGCCTACGAGCGGAGCAACGTGCTCACCGGCTTGGCCTGCGGCCTGCGCGGCCGGGCCCAGATCGGCAAGGGCATGTGGGCCATGCCGGACCTGATGGCGGCCATGCTGGAGCAGAAGATCGCCCACCCCAAGGCCGGCGCCAACACAGCCTGGGTGCCCTCGCCCACGGCCGCGACGCTGCATGCGCTGCACTACCACCAGGTCAACGTCGCTGCCGTGCAGCAGGCGCTGGAAAAGGTTGACCTCGCCGCCGAGCAGGGCGCCATCCTCGACGCCTTGCTGACCATCCCCGTCGCGCCCACCGCCGACTGGACGGCCGAGCAGCGCCAGCAGGAGCTGGACAACAACGTGCAGGGCATCCTCGGCTACGTCGTGCGCTGGATCGACCAGGGCGTGGGCTGCTCCAAAGTGCCCGACATCAACGGTGTCGGCTTGATGGAAGACCGTGCGACGCTGCGGATTTCCAGCCAGCACATTGCCAACTGGTTGCGCCATGGGGTGGTCACTGCCCGACAGGTTCAGGACACCTTCGCCCGCATGGCCAAAGTCGTCGACGGGCAGAACGCGGGTGACCCGAGCTACCTGCCTTTGACCACACATCCCGACGGCGCGGCGATGCAGGCGGCGCTGGATCTGGTCTTCAAGGGCGAGGCACAGCCCAGTGGCTACACGGAGCCCCTCCTGCATGCCTGGCGTCTCAATGTGAAGGCGGCGTAAAGCCGACGCGAATAGACCGCCGGACCCCTCAGTTCCGGCGTGTGCGTCTTTCACACAACAAATACTTGACCGGTAACGAAGGTCACGTCGCTCCCTGACAACAAACAGATTACTTACTGTTACGTCAGAACCAGGGGTAAACCCTTTATTTCTGGTCAATACCAGTCGACACATGACCAATCGCAGCTCAATAGGTAGTAACCCGTAGTTTTGAGGATTCCTGCGCATTGAGACTAACCGTCTCTTCGCCGTGGCACCGCGGCCGTGAGGCGCGCTCCGGCCCATCAAGCCGGAGCAGGTATATCTCCATGGAGTCCAAATGTTCAAACTCAACGTCATGAGCGCAGCCGCGCTGGCCTACCTGGCCGCCGTCGCTGTTCCCGCACTCGCCCAACAGCAGCAGCTCGAACGGGTCGAGGTCACGGGTAGCCGCATCCTGTCGCCCAATGCCGAATCGGCCGCGCCGATCCAGGTGCTCACCGCTGCCGACATCCAGGCCTCGGGCGCCACCAACCTGCAGGACCTGCTGTTGAAGAATCCGGCGTTCGGCACGCCAGCCATCAGCCGCACGAACTCCAACTTCTCGACGTCCAGCGCTGGTGTCTCCACCATCGACCTGCGCAACCTCGGCGTCGACCGCACACTGGTGCTGGTCAACGGCCGCCGCTACGTGTCCGGCGTGCCCGGCTCGATGGCCGTCGACCTGAACACCATCCCCACGGACTTCATCG
>SEEY01000605.1 GCA_004211235.1 Rubrivivax sp. | reverse complement strand
TCACCCGCCAGGCCGTGGCCTACACCAACCACACGCTGATGCCCGAGGCGCTGGAGACCTGGCCGGTGCGCATGTTCGAGCAGCTGCTGCCGCGGCATCTCGAAATCATCTACGAGATCAACCACCGCTTCCTGGCCGAGCTGGAGGCGCGCTTCCCCGGCGACCATGCCTTCGCCTCGCGCGTGTCCCTGATCGACGAAGGCAGCCACGGCAGCGAGCGCCGCGTGCGCATGGCGTCGGTCGCGCTGGTGGCCTCGCACCGCGTCAACGGCGTGGCCGCGCTGCACTCGGAGCTGATGGTGCAGACCATCTTTGCCGACTACGCCCGCATCTGGCCCGAGCGCTTCCACAACGTCACCAACGGCGTCACGCCGCGCCGCTGGCTGGAGCAGGCCAATCCGCTGCTGTCGACGCTGCTCGACAGCCGCATCGGCGAGGGCTGGCGCAAGAACCTGGCCGAACTCGGCGAGCTGGCGCCCCTGGCCGCGAACCGCGAGCTTGGTGAAGAATTCCTGAGCGTCAAGCGCGCCAACAAGGAGCGCCTGGCCGCCGTCATCCGCCGCGAGCTGGGCATCGCCGTCAATGTCGACAGCCTGTTCGACATCCAGATCAAGCGCATCCACGAATACAAGCGCCAGCTGCTGAACCTGCTGCACGTCATCAGCCGCTACCAGGCCATCCGCGACAACCCGGACGCACACTGGGTGCCGCGCACCGTCATCATTGCCGGCAAGGCGGCCTCGGCCTACCAGATGGCCAAGAGCATCGTGCGACTGGCGCATGACGTGGCCCGCGTCATCAACAGCGACCCGCGCGTGGGCGACAGGCTCAAGCTCGTCTTCCTGCCCAACTACAGCGTCACGCTGGCCGAAAGCATCATCCCGGCGGCCGACCTGTCCGAGCAGATCTCGACGGCCGGCACCGAGGCCTCGGGCACCGGCAACATGAAGTTCGGCATGAACGGCGCGGTCACCATCGGCACCTGGGACGGCGCCAACATCGAAATGGCCGAAGCCATGGGCGTGGAGAACATGTTCGTCTTCGGCCTGCGTGCCGATGCGGTCGCGAAGATCAAGCAGCTGGGCTACGACCCGCGCCTGTACGTCGAAGAGAATCGCCAGCTCAAGCGCGTCATCGACGCCATCTCGGCGGGTGTCTTCAGCAATGGCGACACCGAGCGCTACCGCCCGCTGGTGGACAGCCTGCTGCAACGCGACGTCTACCTGCTGATGGCCGATTTCGCTGATTACGTCGCCACCCAGGCCAAGGTCGACACGCTGTTCGCCGACCGCGCTGCCTGGGCCCAACGCGCACTGCGCAACATAGCCGGCATGGGCCCGTTCTCGTCCGATCGCACGATCGCCGAGTACGTGGACCGGGTCTGGTCCGTGAAGAGTCTGGATCACTGAACTGATGCTGAACGACGCCGACGTTGAACTTCTCCTGTCAGGCCGCCATGCCGACCCCTTCGGCCGGCTCGGCCTGCACGCGGACGACAACGGTCGGCTGTGGGTGCGTGTGCTGCTACCCGGCGCCGACGAAGTCGCGCTGCTGGACGCCGGCAGCGGCAAGCGCATCGTCGAGCTGGAGCGCCGCCGCGGCGACCTCTGGGAAGCGCTGGTGCCGCGGCGCAAGCACCGCTTCGACTACCGCCTGGCGGTGCGCTGGACGGGCGGCGGCGAAGGTGCTGAAGGTATCTACGCCGACCCCTACAACTTCTACCCCCAGCTCAGCGACGACGAGCTGAAGGCGCTGGCCGAGGGCCGCAACTTCCGCCCCTACCTGAGCCTGGGCGCGCATCTCGTGCAATACGGCGACGTGGCCGGCGTGCGCTTCGCCGTGTGGGCGCCCAACGCCCGGCGCGTCAGCGTCGTCGGCAACTTCAACAACTGGGACGGCCGCCGCCACCCGATGCGGCTGCGCCATCAGGCCGGCGTGTGGGAGATCTTCGTGCCGCATGCGGCCGAGGGCGACCTCTACAAGTTCGAGATCGTCAGCGGCAATGGCACGCTGCTGCCGCTCAAGGCCGACCCCTACGCCCGCCGCGCCCAGCTGCGGCCCGAAACGGCCAGCATCGTCGCGCCGCTGCCCGAGGTCACGCCGCTGCCGCGCCAGCGCGAACGGGCCAACCGGCGCGAGTCGCCCATCAGCGTCTACGAGGTGCATGCCGCGTCCTGGCGTCGTGGCCTGACGAGCGAGTTCCCGACCTGGGACGAGCTCGCCGAGCATCTGCCGGCCTACGCCGCCGACATGGGCTTCACGCATCTGCAGCTGATGCCGGTGTCGGAGCATCCCTTCGACGGCTCCTGGGGCTACCAGACGCTGGGCATGTACGCCCCGAGCGCCCGCTTCGGCCCGCCCGAGGGCTTCGCCCGTTTCGTCAAGGCCTGCCACGACGCGGGCCTGGGCCTGCTGCTGGACTGGGTGCCGGCGCACTTCCCCGCAGACCCGCACGGCCTGGCCGAGTTCGACGGCACGCGCATCTACGAATACGCGGACCCGAAGGAAGGTTTCCACCGCGACTGGAACACGCTGATCTACAACTTCGGCCGTACCGAGGTGCGCCAGTTCCTGGTCGGCAGCGCGGTTTACTGGATCGAGCGCTGGGGCGTGGACGGCCTGCGCGTCGATGCCGTGGCCAGCATGCTCTACCGCGACTATTCACGGCCGGCCGGCGAGTGGATCCCGAACATCCGCGGCGGCCGCGAGAACCTCGAAGCGATCTCCATGCTGCGCGAGATGAACGAGCATGTCGGCGAGATCGAAGGTGCCATCACCGTGGCCGAGGAGAGCACCAGCTTTCCCGGCGTCTCGGCGCCGACCTACACGGGCGGCCTGGGCTTTCACTACAAGTGGAACATGGGCTGGATGAACGACACCTTGCGCTACATGGCCGAGGA
>SEEY01000604.1 GCA_004211235.1 Rubrivivax sp. | reverse complement strand
AGTCGTCGGCGCGCAGCGGCACGCCGATGAAGTCCAGCTGCTGCTGGCGGGCCAGCGCCAAGGCGCAGGGCTGCACGCGGCTGCTCAGCCTGTCGCTGCCGCACGAGGCGCTGTTCGACAGCGTGCAGGTCCTGAATCCACTCGTGATCGCCCCATGACTGCCCCATGACTGCCGCCCTCGACCAAGCCCTCGCCCAGATCCGCGCCGACGTGCGTGCGGCCCATGCCTACGTCGTGCAGCCCAGCCACGGCCTGCTGAAGCTCGACGCGATGGAGAACCCCTACCGCCTGCCGCCCGAGCTGCAGCAGGCGCTGGGCACGCGGCTGGGCGCCGTGGCGCTGAACCGCTACCCGGCCGAGCGCACCGCCGAACTGGCCCGCGCGCTGGTCCGGCATGCCGGCGTGGGGGACGAGGTCGGCGTGACGCTCGGCAATGGCTCCGATGAGCTGATCGGGCTCCTGACCATCGCCGTCGCCATGCCCGGCGCGACGGTGCTGGCCCCGGTGCCCGGCTTTGTCATGTACGAGGCGCTGGCCCGCCAGCAGCAGCTGGACTTCATCGGCGTGCCGCTGCGCGCCGACGACTTCGAGCTGGACGAGCCGGCCATGCTGGCCGCCATTCGTGAGCACCAGCCGGCGCTGATTTACCTGGCCTACCCGAACAACCCCACGGCCACGCTCTGGGACGCCGCCGTCATCGAGCGCATCGCGAAAGCCGCACCGGGCATCGTCGTCATGGACGAGGCGTATCAACCCTTCGCCAGCCAGGACAGCCTGGCGCTGATGGCCCGCCAGCCGAACGTGCTGGTCATGCGCACGATGAGCAAGTTCGGCCTGGCCGGCGTGCGCATCGGCTATCTGCTCGGCGCGCCCGAGCTGGTGGGCCAGGTCGAGAAGCTGCGCCCGCCCTACAACATCAGCGTGCTGAACGCCGAGGCCGCCTTCTTTGCGCTTGAGCATGCCGACGTCTATGCCGCCCAGGCGGCCGAGCTGCGCCAGCAGCGAGAGCGCCTCTTCACGGCGCTGCAGGCCATGCCCGGCGTCACGCCCTGGCCCAGCCAGGGCAATATGATCCTGGCCAGGGTGCAGGACGCCGCCGCCACCTTCGCGGCCCTGAAGGCGCGCGGCGTGCTGATCAAGAACGTCTCGGCCCTGCATCCGCTGCTCGCCAACTGCCTGCGCTTCACGGTCGGGACGCCCGACGAAAACACCTTGCTGCTCAAAGCGCTCGAAGCATGTCTGAACTGAACGCCTCCACAATCGCGCGCACTGCCGAAGTCACCCGCAACACCCGCGAGACGCGCATCACGGTGCGCATCAACCTCGACGGCACGGGCCAGTCCAAGCTGCAGACCGGCATCGGCTTCTTCGACCACATGCTCGACCAGATCGCCCGCCACGGCCTCATCGACCTGGACGTGCACTGCGAGGGCGACCTGCACATCGACGGCCACCACACGGTGGAAGACGTCGGCATCACGCTCGGCCTGGCCGTGGCCAAGGCGGTGGGCGACAAGGCCGGCCTGACGCGCTACGGCCACAGCTATGTGCCGCTGGACGAAGCGCTGTCGCGCGTCGTCATCGACCTGTCCGGCCGCCCGGGCCTGCACATGGACGTCAAGTTCACCGCCGGCAGCATCGGCGCGTTCGACACGCAGCTGACCTTCGAGTTCTTCCAGGGCTTCGTCAACCACGCGCTCGCCACCGTCCACATCGACAACCTGAAGGGCCACAACGCCCACCACCAGGCCGAGACGATGTTCAAGGCCTTCGGCCGTGCGCTGCGCATGGCGGCGGCGCAGGACCCGCGCTCCGCCGGTGTCATCCCGTCGACGAAGGGTTCGCTGTGACCCGCTGGCTGGCCGCACTCACCCTCGGCCTGAGCGCCCTCGTTGCGCACGCCCAACAAGGCGCGCCCTGCCTGCATCCGCGCACGGAGCAGGCACTGCCGCAGGTGCTGGGCCCCAGCTTCGTGCGCGTCAGCACGCACAGTTTCGAGGCCACGGCGCCCGGCCAGGGCTGCAGCGTGCGCTACCAGCACCCCAGCGGCATGTGGGCCGACGTCTACATCTACCGCGGTGGCCACGGCGTTGTGCAGGAAGTTGCGCGCGACCCGCGGCTGATGCAGGAGTTTCAGCAGGTCTTCGCCGGCATCAACCACATGTGGTCGCAGGAGCAGCGCAAGGGCAAGTTGCTGGACATTGAGGGCCGCTACGAAACGCGTGGCAAGGCCGGTGCGGAAGTCATGGTCGGCAGCGCCAACATCGAGCCCGAGAGCGGCGCTCCGACGCTGCGCACGCATGTGCAGCTATGGAGCGGCGGCGGCTCGATCTGGAAGCTTCGCGTCACGTTCAACAAGTCCGACCAGGCCGTCTCCGACCCCGCCGTGCAGGCGCTCGGCGAGGCACTTGTCGACCTGTCCCGCGAGGCCGTGCAATGACAACCCGCACGGTGGCGGTGGTCGACTACGGCATGGGCAACCTGCGCTCGGTGTCGCAGGCCGTGATCCATGCCGCCGAGGGGCAGGGTTTCGAGGTCGCCATCACCTGCGACCCCGAGGTGATCCGCGCGGCCGACCGCGTCGTGCTGCCAGGCCAGGGCGCCATGCGCGACTGCATGGCCGAGCTGGCCGCGTCGGGCTGCAACTGCCCCTCCAGGCGGAAGCGCTGCACGCGGCCCGGGATGAGGCCCAGGCCGGGCGTGTCCTGCTCCTCGCTGTGGTCGAGCAGCATCTGCATGCCGACGCAGACGCCCAGCAGCGGCTTGGTGGCGGCGGCCTCGAGCACCGCTTCCTTCGCGCCCGACGCGGCCAGCTCGGCCATGCAGTCGCGCATGGCGCCCTGGCCTGGCAGCACGACGCGGTCGGCCGCGCGGATCACCTCGGGGTCGCAGGTGATGGC
>SEEY01000603.1 GCA_004211235.1 Rubrivivax sp. | reverse complement strand
GTGCTGGGCTTCGCGACGCTGACCGACGCGATCTGGACCACCTCCGGCCTCGTCATCCTGATGACGCTCGTCGGCGGCATGGGCACGCTGGTCGGGCCGATGGTGGGCGCGCTGGTCATCATTGCGCTGGAGAACAAGATCGGCGACTTCGGCAACTGGCTCGGCGAGCTGACGGGCGTCGCCTGGTTCAACAGCCTGGGCGAATCGGTGAGCCTCGTCACCGGGCTGATCTTCATCGTCTGCGTGCTGGCGTTCAGGCGCGGGCTGGTGGGCGAGGCGATGGCGCTTTGGGAACGGCGGCGGCGCGCCGTTTGACGCGCCACCTGTGCGGCCTGCTGACAACACGCCGTCACCATTCACTTGTGAGTTAGGGGGCGCGTCCGGCGGGGATGTCGCTCACTATCTGGACATGTGCCTGTCCGCCCGCTTCAAGTTCACCGCCACGCTCGTCGTGTCGGTGCTGGGCTTCCTGCTGACGCTGGACAGCGCCGAGCTTGGCGTGCTGGACGAGCCGCTGGCCATGCAGACGCCGCAACGCTAAGCCTTTCGGCGCACCTCCCCAACCTGGGGAATTTCACCTCCCGAATCCCTCGCTGAGCCTCCCTACACTCGCCGCGCACTCAGCGGAGAAACGGGATGGCATCCAGCATCATGAAAGCCGGCATTGCGGCAGTGGCCGTGGCCGGCGCGGCCGTGGCGGGTTACTTCGGCTGGCAGCAGTTCAAGCAACCCAGCCTGCCCAGCAGCGCCGAGGTCGGCGCAGAGGAGGCCGCGTTTTCTTTCGCCGAGTGCAAGGCGCGCTTGTTCGACGGCTCGCCCGCCATCGCCGTCATGTTCACGCAGGCGCTGGACCGCAGGCAGGACTTCGGCGCGCTGCTGACCGCCACCGAGAGCGCCAAGGACGCCAAGCCCGACGCCGCCAAGCCGCTCGCCGCCCGCTGGGTGCTGGGCGACAACCCGCGCGTGCTCTACCTGCCCTTCGTCACGCCGGACCGCACCTACCGCATCGCGATGACCGCGGCGCTGGCCTCGCAGTCGGGCAACAAGCTCGCCACGGCGCAGGCCTGCGAGGCCACCAGCGAGGCCATGCCGGCCAGCTTCTATTTCGCCAGCCGCGGCCTCGTGCTGCCGGCGGGGCAGAACGGCGGCCTGCCGGTCGTCAGCATCAACACGCCCGAGGTGGACGTGCAGTTCCTGCGCGTCAAGCCCGAATCCCTGCCCGCTTTCCTGGAGCAGGTGGGCGGCCGGCGCGAGCGCGTCGAGCGGGGAACGACCGATGAGGAGGGCGAGTATTACTACGACGGCTACAGCGACAACCAGCGCCGCCTGAAGGGCACCGTCGGCGGCTGGGCGCTGGACGAGCTGCGCGCCATGACGGAGAGCGTCTACATCACGCGCTTCAAGACCGACGAGCGCGCCAACCGCCGCAACGTCAGCTTCCTGCCGGTCGAGAAGATCAAGCCGCTGCAGGAGCCCGGCATCTACATCGCCGTGATGAGCCAGCCCGGCCGCTTCGGTTGGGACTACCAGGTCACGCACTACTACGTGACCGACATCGGCTTGCACCTGCGCCGCCACGCGGGCCAGATCGACGTGTTCACGACGTCGCTGAAAAGCGGCAAGGCGCAGAGCGGCGTCGAGCTCAACCTCGTCGACCAGGCCGGCAAGGCCTTGGCCCAGGTGCAGACGGACAGCGAAGGCCATGCCGTGTTCACCGGCATCAACGGCAAGATCGGCGACCAGGCCCGCGCCGTGCTGGCGAGGAAGGGCAGCGAGATGTCCGTGCTGTCGCTGCGCGACGCGGCGCTGGACCTGAGCGAGTTCGACGCCACCGGCCACCCGTCGCGCAGCAACAAGGTCTTCGTCTACTCGGGGCGTGACCTCTACCGGCCGGGCGAAAGCTTCAACGTGTCGCTGCTGTCGCGCGACGCGGACGGCCGCGTGCCGGCCAAGCTGCTGCCGCTGACCATCACCGTCAAGAAGCCGGACGGCAGCAAGCTCGTCGAGCAGCTCGTGCAGCCCAACACCGTGGGCCAGGGCTATTTCCAGCAGACCATCGCGCTGCCGGCGGACGCGCCCACCGGCGGCTGGACGTTGCAGGCCCGCGTCGACCCGGCCGCCAAGCAGCCGGACGCGCAATGGGCTTTCAAGGTCGAGGAGTTCTTGCCCGAGCGCATGAAGCTCACGCTGACCGCACCCGACGGTGCCCTGCAGGGTGAGGTCAACCTGCCGGTGCAGGTGCAGGGCGACTACCTTTACGGCGCGCCCGCCGCCGGCAACCGGCTGCAGGCCACGGTCACCACCGAGCGCCTCGCCAACCCGCTGGCGCAGAAGCTGCCCGGCTTCCTCTTCGGCGACTTCGCCGACGACAAGGCCCGCTCGCGCCAGGACGTGGCCGAGCAGGAGCTCGACGCCGACGGCAAGGCCGAGGTGGCGTTGACGGCCAACCTGTCTGAGCGCAACTCGCCGATGCGCGTGCGCGGCGCCTTCAGCCTGCTGGAGAGCGGCGGCCGGCCGGTCGTGCGCAGCCTGGAGCGCACCTGGTGGCCGGCACCGGCCCTCGTCGGCGTGCGGCCGCTGTTCGACCGCAACGTGGCACCCGAGCAGGGCCTGGCCGGCTTCGAGATCGTGCGCGTCGATTCGACCGGCGCCTTCAGGCCCGCCAAGGATCTGAAGCTCACGCTCACCTACGAGGAGCGCCAGTGGTATTGGCGCTATGACGACGGTCGCGGCTGGAACTCCGGCTTCAACACGACGGATGAACCCGTCGAGGCCCGCACGCTGAAGCTGCCCGCGAAGACCACCGTCAACCTGCCGGTGAAGTGGGGCCGCTACCGCCTGGAAATCGAAGACCCCGAGACGAAGCAGACGCTGCGTTATGCCTTCTACGCCGGCTACGGCGCGCAGGA
>SEEY01000602.1 GCA_004211235.1 Rubrivivax sp. | reverse complement strand
GTCTGGAACACGACCTCGCGCCCGCTCATGCGCCGCAGCTGCGCGGCGGCGTTCTCGTGCGTGCCGGGCTTGCCGATGGCTTCGCCGTCAAGATCCGCCACCTGGTCCGAGCCGATGACGATCGCGCCGGGTCGTTTGGCAGCCACGGCGCCGGCCTTGGCCAGCGCCAGCCTTTCGGCCAGTGCGGCCGGGGCCTCCCCAGGCTGCGCGGTCTCGTCGACGTCCGGGGCAATCGCCTCGAAGGGCAGGCGCAGGCGACTGAGCAATTCCTGTCGGTAGCGAGACGTCGAAGCAAGGATCAATGAGGGCATCGGGTCATTGTCCCCCGCCTAAAATCGGCGCGATGAAATCACGTGCCTTCGTTCCCGAGAAGCTCGATATCGCCGCGCTCGCCCACGACGACGCCACGCTGAGCGGCGACTGGCCCGCGGCCTCTCTGGGGCGCCTGGCGGACTCCGCCGCGCCCGAGGCTCCTGCGGGCGGCTGGCCGGCCGTCGGCTGGAGCCTTCATGGCGAGATTCGCCAGCCCAAGGGCGCCAAGGCGCAGACCTGGTTGCACCTGACCGCACGAGCGCAGGTCGCGCTGACCTGCCAGCGCTGCCTGCAGCCGGTGGAGGCCGGCATCGAAATCGACCGCTGGCTGCGGTTTGTCGACACGGAGGCCGAGGCCGCGGCGCTTGACGTCGACAGCGACGATGACGTGCTGGCCCTGCCGCGGCATATGGACGCACGTGAATTGATCGAGGACGAACTGCTGCTGGCGCTGCCCCTGGTGCCGCGCCACGACGTCTGCCCGGAGCCGCTGGTGCACGTTGACGAACTCGATGAGCCCGGCACCGAGGAGGAGGCCGAACGGCCCAACCCCTTCGCGGCACTTGCTGCCTTGAAGCGCGGCGGCAGCGCCTGAAGCCATGGGCCGCGTTGCCTCCTTGCCGGACGCCGCTCGAGCGCCGGCTTGGCGAGCATCCCTTTCGCTGCTACAATCGTGGGCTTTTCTGCGGCCTGGGGCTCGAGCTGTGTTCCCGCTTGAGACTTTTCCAGGGGTCGCAAACCCAAACCCCGCAGATTTCGGAGAATTTCATGGCTGTTCAGCAAAACAAGAAGTCGCCTTCCAAGCGCGGCATGCACCGTTCGCACAATGCTCTGGTCACCCCGGGCACGGCTGTCGAGCCGACCACGGGCGAAGTGCACCTGCGTCACCACATCAGCCCGACCGGTTTCTACCGTGGTCGCAAGGTGCTGAAGAGCAAGGCCGACGCGGCCTGAGCCGGATCGGGCCCTTGATGGGCCCGACGCTCCGCGCCGCCTTGGCGGTGCGCACCAAAGAATCTGCCGACCCGGCCTGCGTACAGCGCAGCGCCGGGTTTGGTCTTTGTGGCCGACCCGAACCACTGAGATGACCAGTCCTCCCCTGCCTGATCCCGTTCGCCTGGCCGTCGACTGCATGGGCGGCGACCACGGTCCCGCGGTCACGCTGCCGGCCTGCCGTGCCTTTCTCGACAGGCATCCCGCCGCCGAACTCATCCTCGTCGGCAAGCCCGAGGCGCTGACGGCCGCTGCCGGCTGGCCGCGTTGCCGCGTCGTTGCGGCCAGCGAGGTCATCACCATGGACGACCCCATCGAGGTTGCGCTTCGCCGCAAGCGCGACTCGTCCATGCGCGTTGCCCTGCAGCAGCTCAAGCCCGGCGGGGACGGCGAGCCGCCGCTGGCGCATGCCTGCGTCTCCGCTGGCAACACCGGCGCGCTGATGGCCGTGGCCCGCTATCTGCTGAAGACGCTGGACGGCATCGACCGGCCGGCCATCGCCACCGTCATGCCCAACCAGCAGGGCCGCTTCACGACGGTGCTGGACCTGGGCGCCAACGTCGACTGCACGGCCGAGCACCTGCTGCAATTCGCCGTCATGGGCAGCGCACTGGTGTCGGCCGTCGAAGGCAATGAGAACCCCAGCGTCGGCCTGCTCAACATCGGCGAAGAGGCCATCAAGGGCAGCGAGACGATCAAGCAGGCGGGCGAGTTACTCCGTGCGGCAGGCGCTGCCGGGCAGCTCAACTTCTTCGGCAATGTCGAAGGCAACGACATCTACAAGGGGACGACGGACATCGTCGTCTGCGACGGCTTTGTCGGCAACGTCATGCTCAAGACCTCCGAGGGCCTGGCCACGATGATCGGCGCCTTCATCAAGGAGGAGTTCAGCCGCAACCTGCTCACCAAGGCCGCCGCCGTGATCGCCATGCCGGTGCTGAAGGCGTTCAAGCACCGCGTCGACCATCGCCGCTTCAACGGGGCGGCGCTGCTGGGCCTGCGCGGCCTGGTCTTCAAGAGCCATGGTTCGGCCGATGCCTTCGCCTTCGAGCAGGCCCTGGGCCGCGCTTATGATGCCGCCCGCAACCGGCTGCTTGACCGGGTCCACGACCGCATCGTCGCCACGCTGCAGGCCAGCGCCACCGATGCCGGAGACAAGGCGGCCCCCGCCGCACAGGCTGCATGAGCCCTTCAGCAAACAACTCCCCCCGCTATTCCCGCATCCTTGGCACCGGCAGCCATTTGCCCGGTGGCCGTGTGTCCAACCAGGACCTGGCAGTCCGCCTGGCCGCCGATGGCATCGAGACCTCCGACGAGTGGATCGTCGAGCGAACCGGCATCCGCGCGCGCCATTTCGCCGCACCTGACCAAGGCGCGAGCGACCTGGCCTTCCCGGCTGCGCAAGCCGCGCTTGAGGCCGCCGGCATCGCGGCCGAGGAGCTCGATCTGATCATCGTCGCGACGTCCACGCCCGACATGGTCTTCCCGTCCACCGCCTGCCTGCTGCAGAAGAAGCTCGGCGTGCACGGCTGTGCGGCCTTTGATGTGCAGGCGGTCTGCTCGGGCTTTGTCTATGCGTTGAGCGTGGCCGATTCGATGATCAAG
>SEEY01000601.1 GCA_004211235.1 Rubrivivax sp. | reverse complement strand
GCCGCGCTGGCGGGCGACCCGGCGCTCGGCGACTTCTTCACCGAGGAATACCGCCTCGACCACCTGATCCACAACTTTCCCAAGCCCTGTGTCGCGCCGACGTCCGGGAACAGGCCGATGCCGGTCTCGGGCATGGCCAGCCGGGAGCGCTCGCTGACGACGCGCAGCTTGGACCCCTGGCTGATGCCCATGCCGCCGCCCATGACGATGCCGTCCATCAGCGCGACACAGGGCTTGGGAAAGTTGTGGATCAGGTGGTCGAGGCGGTATTCCTCGGTGAAGAAGTCGCCGAGCGCCGGGTCGCCCGCCAGCGCGGCCTGGTGGAAGAAGCGGATGTCGCCCCCTGCGCAGAAGGCTGGCGCCTTGCCTTCGCGGCCGGATCCCAGCAAAGCCACGGCCTGGATGCCGGGATGCGTGGCCCAGTGGCTCAGCAGCGCGGTCAGGTCGCGGATCATGGCCAGCGACAGCGCGTTCAGCGCCTGTGGCCGGTTCAGCGTGACGAGGCCGAGGCAGCCGTTGACCTCGGCCAGGATCTGGCCATCCGACATCAGGGGCGGGAGAGCAGCGTTCATGCGTTCTTCAGGGCAGGTTAGACGGACGGCGGAGCCAGCGCCTCGTTGACGACCAGCGCGGCGAGCACGAGGCTACCGCCGATCAGCGCCGCGCTGCCAGGTTGTTCGCCCGCGAAGGCCCAGGCCCACAGGACGCCCAGCAGCGTCTCCGCCTGGCCGAGCAGCGCGATCTCATGGCCCGGCAGCTCGCGCGCCAGGCGCACGGCCAGCAGGCAGGGAATGGCGAGCTGGAAGACGCCCAGGAAGGCGAGCAGGCCGAGGTCGTGACTGCCGGCTTGCAGCGGCCAGGCCAGGGGCAGCGTGGCGAGCATGGATACCAGCGCGCCGATGAGCACGGCGGGCAGCATGTCACCGCCCTGCCCGACCTTCTGCAGCAGGCACCAGTTCGTCGCCGCAGCGAGTGGCACGCCCAGCGCGACGACCACGCCCAGCAGCGGCCCGCCAATCTGGCCGCCGAACATCCACGCGATGCCGGCGCCGGCCACCGCAATGGCGAGCCAGGTCCGCGCGGGGACGGGCTGGCGCAGGAAAACCCAGGCAAACACCGCCGTGAACAGTGGCGACAGCGACATCGTCACGAGCACATTGGCGACGGTCGTCAGCGAAAGCGCCACCATGAAGGCCGTGAACATGACGGCCCAGCACACACCGGATGCCCAGACCGCGCGGCCACTCAGCGCCGCCCAGAGCGCCCTCCCCCGCATCACACCGAGGATGGCGACCAGCGCGAACGCGTTGAACGCGCTGCGCCAGAACGTGATCTCGAACCCGCGGGCTGCATCGAGATGCCGCGTGACCACGCCCGCCGAACTCCACATCAGCGTGACCAGCAGCATCAGCAAAACAGCGCTACGGTGCGTCATCAAACGAAGAGCGCCCCTTTCGGGGCGCGGGCAATCAACTGGCTAGAACCCCCTCCTGGAGGGGGGCGGGGGAGCTCAACATGCCGCGCCAGCGAGCGCAGCGGGCCTTCAGGCTCGCGAAGCTCGCTTGCGTTCGTTCTCCGTCAGGAAGCGCTTGCGCAGCCGCACGCTCTTCGGCGTGATCTCGACCAGCTCGTCGTCCTCGATGAACTCGACGCCGTATTCCAGCGTCAGGTCGATCGGGGGCGTGACCTTGATGGCGTCTTCCTTGCCGGAGACGCGGAAGTTCGTCAGCTGCTTGGTGCGCGTGGCGTTCACGATCAGGTCGTTGTCACGGCTGTGGATGCCGACGATCATGCCCTCGTAGACCGGGTCGTTGGGCTTGACGAACATGCGGCCGCGGTCGTCCAGCTTGCCGAGCGCGTAGGTGAAGATCTCACCGGCATCCATCGAGATCAGCACGCCGTTCTTGCGGCTGGCGATGTCGCCCTTGTGCGGCTCGTAGCCGTCGAAAATGTTGCTGATCAGGCCCGAGCCGCGGGTCAGGTTCAAGAACTCGTTCGTGAAGCCGATCAGGCCGCGCGCCGGGATGCGGTACTCCAGGCGCACGCGGCCCCGGCCGTCCGGCTCCATGTTGACCAGCTCGCCCTTGCGCTCCCCCAGGGCCTGCATGACGCCGCCCTGGTGGGTTTCCTCGACGTCGGCCGTCACCAGCTCGATGGGCTCGTGCCTCACGCCGTCCACGTCCTTGAACACCACGCGCGGCTTGGACACAGCCAGCTCGTAGCCTTCACGGCGCATGTTCTCCAGCAGGATGGTCAGGTGCAGTTCACCGCGGCCCATCACTTCAAAGATGCCGTCTTCGTCGGTCTCGCTGACGCGCAGCGCCACGTTGCTCTGCAGTTCCTTCTGCAGGCGGTCCCAGATCTGGCGGCTGGTGACGTACTTGCCTTCGCGGCCGGCCAGCGGGCTGGTGTTGACGCAGAAGTTCATCGTCAGCGTCGGCTCGTCGACCTTGAGCATCGGCAGCGGGGCCGGCTCGGTCGGGCTGGTCACGGTGACGCCGATGCTGATCTCGTCGATGCCGTTGATCAACACGATGTCGCCGGGGCCTGCCGAGGTCGTCTGCACTCGGTCGAGGCCCTGGAAGGTCAGCACGTTGTTGACACGACCCTTGTAGGTCTTGCCGTCCGGGCCTTCCATGACCAGCACGTCCATGGCGGGCTTGATCGTGCCCTGGCTGATGCGGCCCACGCCGATGCGGCCGACGAAGGTGGAGTAGTCCAGCGCCGAGATCTGCAGTTGCAGCGGCGCTTCCGGGTCGCCCTTCTGGGCCGGCACGTGCTTCAGGATGGTGTTGAACAGGGCCGACATGTCGGGGCCCCACTGTTCGCCGGGTGCGCCTTCGGTCAGCGACGTCCAGCCGTTGATGCCGGAGGCGTAGACGACCGGGAAGTCGAGCTGCTCGTCGTTGGC
>SEEY01000600.1 GCA_004211235.1 Rubrivivax sp. | reverse complement strand
ACCGACTGGGTCGACTTCTTCGACCCCAAGGCCGCCGCCTTCTACTGGAACAACCAGCGCGAACGCCTGCTCAAGCTCGGCATCGACGCCTGGTGGCAGGACGCGACGGAGCCCGAGAACGACGACCTGGTGGGCCGGCAAACGGCGGCAGGCCGCGGTGAGCGCGTGCAGCTGGCCTATCCGTGGCACGTCACGCGCACCGTCTACGAAGGCCAGCGCCAGGCCGCGCCTGACCGGCGCGTGATGATCCTCACGCGCTCGGCCTTCCCCGGGCAGCAACGCCATGCGGCGGCCACCTGGTCGGGCGACATCGGCAACGACTGGGACACGCTCAAGCGGCAGATCCCCGCGGGCCTGAACATGGCCGCCGCCGGGTATGCCTACTGGACGGTGGACGCCGGCGGCTTCTTCCGTCCGGGCGACGGCCAGTACACCGACAAGGCCTATCACGAGCGCCTGATCCGCTGGTTCCAGTACGCGACCTTCCTGCCGCTGCAGCGCGTGCACGGCTACATGACCAACACCGAGTTCTGGCGCTATGGCGACACGGTGGAGACGGTGGCGCGCCAGTACCTGGAGCTGCGCTACCAGCTGCTGCCCTATCTCTACAGTCTGGCCCACGAGGTGCATGCCAAAGGCGCGCCGATCATGCGGCCGCTGGTGTTCGATTTCCCGCAGGACGATCGGGCCCTGGACCAGGCGCACAGCTATATGTTCGGCCGCGCCCTGCATGTGGCGCCGGTGCTCGCGCCCGACGTGGCGAGCTGGCCGGTGTATCTGCCGAAAGCGGCCGGCGGCTGGGTCGATTTCTGGACGGGAGAACGGCGCGCCGGTGGCCGCACGCATGACGTGGCGTCTCCGCTGGAGCGAATGCCGCTGCACCTGCGCGCGGGCAGCATCCTGCCGCTCGGGCCGGTGCTGCAGTCCACCGCCGAGGCCACCGGTGAGGTGCTCGACCTCTATGTCGTGTCGGGTGCCGACGGCACCTTCGAGCTCTACGAGGACGGCGGCCTGGACTACGCCTACGAGAAAGGCGCTTGCAGCGTGATCCGCATGACCTGGGACGACCGCCGCAGAGTGCTGCGCGTGGCGGCGCGCAGCGGGCATTTCGCCGGCATGCGCACCACGAAGCGCCTGCGCATCCATCGCCTCGGTGACGGCGTGCCGACCTTGCAGTCCGCACCGCTGCGCGAGCTGGTCTACACCGGCCGCGCCGTGGACATACGCCTGGGCTGAACGCTCTCCAAGATCACACGGCCTACACATCCGCATGAAGACCACCACCCACCTCGCCATCGCCGTACTGGCCCTCGCCGCATCCGGCGCCCAGGCAGCCGACGCCGTCATCACCTCGCCCGACGGCCGTATCACGCTGCGCATCGCCGACGACGGCAGCCGGTTCAGCGTCAACCGCCGTGGCGAAGCCGTCATCGCTCCCTCGCCACTGGGGCTGGAACTGGACGGCCACGCACTCGGCGCGCTGACGCTCGAGACGCGCCAGGACGTCGCAGAAGACCGCGTCATTCCCCTCATCGCCACCAAGGCGGCCACAGCACGCGACCACTACCGCGGCGCGACGCTCACCTTTCGTGAGGCGGGCGCCGGCCGCCGCCTCTTCATCGATGCGCGCGCCTACGACGACGGCATCGCCTTCCGCTACCGCCTCGAAGACACCGGCCCAGTGCAACTGCGTGGCGAACGCACGGCCTTCGTGCCGGCGGGCGACCCGTCCTGCCTGGTGACGCCCGCTGACGGTTCGCACGAGCAGCCGTTCGAGCGCCTGCGCGTCTCGCAACTGAAACCCGATGTCGCCTACGACGTGCCGGTCGTCTGCGCCACGCCGTCGGGCCGCACCCACTACGCCATCACGCAGGCCAACCTGAAGGGCTATGCCGGCGCGTCGCTGCGGCGCGAGGGCGAGGCGCTGCGCCTGCATCTCTCCGGCGTGCCCGGGCGCCCGGGCCCGGCCTTCGTCTCGCCCGGCGGGCTGAAGACCGCGTGGCGCGCCGTGATGGTGGCCGACCAGGCCGGCAAGCTGATTGAGTCGCACCTCGTCGGCAACCTCAACCCGGCGCCCGATGTGGCCAGGTACGGTGACTTCAGCTGGGTCAAGCCCGGCAAGGCGGCATGGGACTGGTGGTCGGGCCCGCTGGTCGGCATGAAGCCCGACATGGGCGCCTACAAGCGCTTCATCGACTTCGCCGCCGAGTCCGGCTTTCCCTACTACCTCATCGACGCCAACTGGGCCTTGGGGTCCGGCGGCTGCTGCGACGCCAACCCGGCCACCGACATCACGCGCGCGGCCTACGGCATCGACATGCCCGAACTCGCGCGCTACGCCGCAACCAAGGGCGTGGGCCTGCTGCTATGGGCGCACTGGGCGCACGTCGATGCACGGATGGACGAGGTGCTCGACACCTACGTCCGCTGGGGCATCAAGGGCGTCAAGGTCGACTTCATGAACCGTGACGACCAGCAGATGGTGGATTTCTACGAGCGCATCGCCGCTGCCACCGCGAAGCGCCAACTGCTGCTAGATCTACATGGAGCCTATGTTCCCGCCGGCCTGCAGCGCACATATCCGAACTACATCACGCAGGAAGGCGTGCTGGGCGCCGAGTGGAGCAAGATGAGCGCGCGCACCACGCCCAGCCATAACGTCACGCTGCCGTACACGCGCATGCTGGTCGGCCCGATGGACTACACGCCCGGAGGCTTCCGCAACGCGACACCGGCCACCTTCGAGGTGCGCGCCGAGATGCCGCTGGTGCAGAACACGCGCGGCCAGGCGCTGGCGATGTACATCGTCTACGACAGCCCGCTGCAGATGGTGTCGGACGACCCCACCAACTACCGCGGCGAGCCGGGCTTCGACTTCATCAAGCGCGTGCCCACAGCCTGGGACGAGACCCGC
>SEEY01000599.1 GCA_004211235.1 Rubrivivax sp. | reverse complement strand
CCATGTTGCGTGGCTTTTGCGGCGGTGGCACCCGCGTGCGCCACGAGAGCAGCACCACCAACAGCACGACGTGGAAGAGGACGGCAACGACCAGCGCGAAGAGGTTGCGCTGACGCCGCCATGGGGGGCGCGGCGCGGACCCGGTGGTTGGCGGTGTGGGATCGTGAGAAGGCGGGGTCATGGGTTGTCTCGCGGCGCTCGGCTCATGTCTTCGGGCCCGCAGGGTTCATCGGTGCGCCTTCATGACAGCCTGGCACAGCGCAAGGACGGCGAAGGATTCAAGTGCGGTTGTTCAGAAGACCTCGATCACGGCTGTGGCCGGGGCCAGGCCCTCACTGGCCGCACGCAGCGTGGCGCGGCCGCTGTCGCCGGCCTTGCCGGTCGCCTGCACGATCACCTGTGCCTGGCCGTTGAAGACGCTGCGCTGCCAGGGGGCGGCCGGTGTGGTGGTGCGCAGCGTCGCCCAGCGGCGGCCGCCCTGAGCGGCGTCAAACAGCGCCCGCGTACCGCCGGGAGGCGTCGGGAAGACGGCGGTCAGGGTCGCTTGCGGCGCCGTGCCTGGGTCGAGGTCGATGGCCGCCATGCCGGCCTCCTGGCGAGGTGCCACGGGGCGGCCGTCGAGATGGAACTGCACGCCGGGCGCCACGTCGCCGAGCAGCAGCACCTGGCGTGTGCCGGCGGGCGCCGTGCGGGTGACGGTGGCCTGCACGACGTTCCAGGCGCTGTCGGCGGGCTGCTGGTCGGGCGGAACCCAGGCAAACGGGTCGCGCCAGCCCGCCTGGGGGGCGCCGGCAACGCCAGCCATGAACGCCGCCGCCTCCTCAGGCCGGGCCAGGCCGCGATGTCGCCAGCCCGTGGCGGCTGCGTAGCGATGCAGTTCCGCGGGCCGGTCAGCTTCGTGCGAGCCCGGGTCGCCATTGCCCATGCCGATGAGCTGCACCGGGCCGCTGGTTTCGAAAGTCACGCGGTGGCCGGCGGTCGGCACGACACGGCCCTCGCGGTCGACCACGTTCACCGTGACCACCGCGACGTCGTCACCGCCCTGGCGCAGCCGCGGGCGGTCCACGGTCAGTCGCACCGCCGTGCCTTCACCCGTGGTGGCCACGGTCTGCGTCGTGACCAACTGGCCGCCTTTGTAGCCGCGCGCCGTCAGGCTGCCGGGTGCGTAGGGCACGCTCCATTGCAGGTGGCCTTCGCGCTGCAGCGCCTTGCGGCCGAGGGAGCGGCCGTTCAGCAGGAGCTCGACTTCCTCGGTGTTGGCGTAGACGCGCACGTCCACCGGCTGGCCTTCGCGACCCGGCCAGTTCCAGTGCGGCAGCACGTGCACCATCGGCTCGGCGGTCCAGGCTGCCTTCAGGTACTGGCCGCTGTCCTTCAGCGCCCCGGTGGTGTCCATCATCCCGAACTGCGACGAGATGGCAGGCCAGCCGAAGGGTGTGGTCTCGCCGCGGTAGTCGAAGCCGGTCCAGACGAACATGCCGGCCAGGAAGGGGCGCTCGGCGTTGAAGCGCCAGGCTTCTTCGATGGACGAGGTCGAGTCGCCGCCCGAGCGCTTGTCGTAGGCGGCGATGTGCACGCGCGCCGGGTCGTCCGCGTAGATGCCGCGCGTCGCGAAGGTCAGCCCCTCCTCGGTGACAACCATCGGCCTGTCGGGAAAGCGCCGGTGCATCGCGTCGATGTCGTGCTGGCCCTTGTAGTTGAAGCCGATGACCTGCGACCCGACCGAGGTGCCCTCAGCCTGGCCCGAGCTCGATGCGGCCAGCGTCGCGGGTCGTGTCGGGTCCAGGCGGCGCACGATCGCCTGCATCTGCTGCGCGAGGCGGGTGCCGATCAGGGTGTTCTCGATGGCCCATTCCTCATTGCCGACCGACCAGAGGATGACCGACGGGTGGTTGCGGTCGCGGCGCACCATGCGCTCCAGCTCATCACGGATCTGCGGCGCGGTGCCCATCATGCGGTGCTCGTCGATGACGAGCATGCCCAGTCGGTCGCAGGCGTCCAGCAGCTCGGGCGTGGCCGGATGGTGGGCCGAGCGGATGGCGTTCACGCCCATGCCCTTGAGCATCTTCAGCCGCGCCTCGTGCATGCCGTCGGGCAGCGCGACGCCGATGCCGGCATGGTCCTGGTGGTTGTTGACCCCGTGCAGCTTGACGTGGCGGCCGTTGAGGAAGAACCCCTCGTTGGCATCAAAGCGCAGGGTGCGGATGCCGAAGGGCGTCTCGATGCGGTCCACGACGTCGGCACCGCGCTTGACGAGCGTCGTCAGCGTGTAGCGCTGCGGTGTTTCCAGCGACCAGAGCTGCGGCGCCTTGACGCTCAGTCGGGCCGGCACGTCCAGGCTGGCATCGGCCGCGACGCGCCGGGCGGGCACGCTGGCGCGGGCGACGACGCGGCCCGCCGGGTCACGCAGCTCGTGCGACAGGCTGAAGGAGTCGGCCTCGTTGGCCGCGTTGCGTACCGTGATGTCGACGGCGACCTCGGCGCGGTCCCCCGCCACGGTGGCACGCACGAAGCTGCCTTGCGGCGCCACATGCAGCGGTGCCGTCTGCGTCAGCCAGACATGGCGGTAGATGCCCGCGCCCTCGTACCACCAACCCTCCTGCGTGGTGGCCTCCACGCGCACCGCGACGACATTGCGTCCGCCGAAGTTCAGGTAGTCGCTGATGTCGACGTTGAAGCTGGAATAACCGCTGGCCTGGCGGTGCAGGTAGTGGCCGTTGACCCAGACGACGCTGTCGCGGAAGACGCCGTCGAACTCCAGCGCAAACCGCTGGCCGCGTGCCGACGCAGGTACGGCCAGCTCCCGGCGGTACCAGCCGACGCTGTTTTCGGGGAAGTTCCTGCCGATGGCCTTGGAGCCGTGCGTCGAACTGCCGCGCGCGTCGAAGGGCAGCTCCACGGCCCAGTCGTGCGGCAG
>SEEY01000040.1 GCA_004211235.1 Rubrivivax sp. | reverse complement strand
TCTCGGGTGGTCGGGCCGTCATCACATACTCGGGTCACAGTACCGCCAAAAGTGACAGCGCTGTCATATAATCCCCGCCCGGCAATGTCAAACAAATCCGGCAATCGGTCACTGCCGCGCTTGCTGGCAGCTTCTATCGGTGCAGGCAGGCCGTTTGGATATTGCCTTGCAACATGCACGTGCGCGCACTCGTCGAACAGTACATGGGGGATTGAATTGGAGATCACAGTACCCGGCTTCGTCCATGCGCCACATTGCCATCCGCGCTCGCGCACCCGAGAGGCTGCCGCCAATGCGTAGCCGCATCGAAGACGTCGCCGCGGATGCCGGCGTGTCGATGAAGACCGTTTCGCGCGTGCTGAACAACGAGCCCAACGTACGGGATGCGACCCGTGAACGGGTCATGCAGTCCGTCGATCGCCTTCAGTACAAGCCCAACCTCTCCGCACGCAGCCTGGCCGGGCAGCGGTCCTGCGTGATCGCCCTGGTCTACAACAATCCGTCGCGCAACTACCTGATGGAAGTCCAAAGCGGCATGCTGGAAGCCTGTCGCGCCAATCACTACAACCTCGTGCTGGGCCCTGTCGGTTCCGGCGGACAGCGCGCAAAGGATATCCAGGGGCTCTTCGAGTACTTCGGCCCCGACGGCGTGGTTCTCATCCCGCCTCTCACGGACGATGCCATCGTTCTTTCCTATCTCGAGCAGAACGAAATCCCGTTCGCCTGCATCGCACCGCGCGAACCCCTTGGTCGCATCGGCGTGATGATGGAAGAAACCGTGGCGGTGACCGAGTTGATGTCCGGATTGATCGCCTTGGGGCATCGTCGGATCGGCCATATCAAAGGGCCACGCGCGCACGGCGCATGCCAGTGGCGCCATGCCGGGTATCGCGCCGCGTTGCGGGCCGCCGGACTTGGTTATGAACCGGGACTGGTGGTGCAAGGTGAGTTTTCGTTCGAGTCCGGAATGCGCTGCGCCAACCAACTGCTCGATCTTCCCATGCCACCCAGCGCCATATTCGCGGCCAACGACGACATGGCGGCCGGCGTGATCCGTGCTGCGGGAGAGCGTGGAATTGCAGTGCCAGGCGGCTTGTCGGTGTGCGGGTTCGACGACACGCCCATTGCGAGCCATATCTATCCTGCATTGACGACCGTGCGCCAGCCCACCGCTGAAATGGGCCGCTTGGCAACGCTGGAACTGCTGCAACGCATCCGCGCCCCGGGGACCGGCCGCATGGTCCATGTCGAGCACACGCTGCTGTTCCGCGAATCGACACGCCCACCGGCATAGTGGCAGTGCCATGCCATTGGCATTGCCGGATGCGCAGCTTGTTGTCGACTCGGCACGACCCGTACCTGTGTGGCGACTTTCGCATGCCCTATGTCGAGGACACGGGATTTGCGCTGCGCCGCAGCATTGAAAACCCCTGAAAACCAAGGGTTTTGTGCACTCAAAAGCCAATTGACCGGAAATGTTGACAACGCTGTCAATTGGCGGTCCAATGCGGCGGCAATCGTGGGATCAAGCATCCATCGCATGGATGCAAGCCAAGAATTTTCGTGAAATTCCGGGGAGGGAAGGTCAATGAAACAACTGCACGTCGTACCCAAGAAGAGAATCCTGACGTCTGCACTGCTGTTGGCGCTGGCCAACCCCGTGTACGCACAAGTTGCAGATGAAACTGTGGAAACACCCGCAGCGAGCACTGCCGAGCAGGACGCCAAGACATTGGATACCGTGGTGGTCACGGGTATCCGAGGCAGCCTTACCTCATCGATGAACCTCAAGCGCGACGCGCGCGGCATCGTCGATGGCATCGTCGCCGAGGACATCGGCAAGTTCCCCGATACCAACCTGGCCGAATCGCTGCAGCGCATCAGTGGCGTGTCGATCGACCGGTCGATGGGCGAGGGTTCAAAGGTCACCGTCCGCGGCGTGGGCCCCGACTTCAACCTCGTGCTGTTGCACGGCCGCCAGATGCCCGCCTCCAGCAACGCCGGCGGCGCCGGCGTCTCCAACTCGCGCGCCTTCGACTTCGCCAACCTGGCTTCCGAGTCGATTTCGGGCGTCGACGTCTACAAGACCAGTCGGGCGGACACGCCGCCGGGTGGCATCGGCGCCACCATCAACATCAAGACCGCCCGCCCGCTCGACACCCGCGTGACGGTCGCCAGCGTCGGCGTCAAGCTGGTCAAGGACCAATCCGCCTCGCGCCTGCCCGAGCACCTGAAGGGCCAGTCGGTCACGCCGGAAATCTCCGCCATCTACAGCAGCGTCTTCGCCGACGGCAAGTTCGGCGTCGCCGTCACCGGCAGCTATCAGCGCCGCGACCTGGGCTACAACCAGGCCAACGTCGGCAACGGCTGGCACACCATTCCCGCCAACGGTGGCGGCTGGGGCGAGATCGCTGCCGGCAGCACGGCCGACAACCGCCCCACCGGCGCCGACACCGTCTACTCCACGCCGCAGAGCATCGGCTACAGCATGACCGGCGTGAAGCGCGAGCGCACCAACGGCCAGCTGACGCTGCAATACGCGCCCACCAAGGAGTTCACCGCCACGCTGGACCACACCTATTCCGAGAACAAGCTGAAGTCCACGCGCAGCGACATCTCGGCCTGGTTCGGCTTCGGCAAGTCGTACACCAAGTGGACCGACGGCCCCGCCGCCGCGCCGCTGATCTATTCGGAAATCATCGACGGCGCCGGCACCGGCGACGTGGCCATGGGCTCGGGTGAGTTCGCGGTCAGGAACACCAACCACTCCACCGGCCTGAACCTGGCCTGGAAGCCGAGCGCCGCGCTGAAGCTGGAGCTGGACGCGCACCACTCCACCGCCGTCTCCAAGCCCGACAGCCCCTACGGCTCCAACGCCGTGCAGGGCTCGGCGGTGTTCAGCCGCGGCACGACGACCGTGGACTTCAGCCAGGACTTCCCGGTCTGGTCCATGCCCGGCGCGACCACCGACGTGAGCAAGCAGCTCGCCACCGGTTCGTCCTACCGCAGCGGCTACATGAAGGCCAAGATCGACCAGGTGCAGGCGCGTGGCAACTACAAGTTCAGCGACTCGTCCAACCTGGACTTCGGCGTCACGCTGACCGACGCCAAGAACCGCTCGGCCTTCGCGGTCAACGAGAACGGCAGCTGGGGCGGCATCGCCACGCCGGCCGACTACCCGGACTCGATCTTCAAGCCGGACACGATCAGCAAGTACTTCCCGACGCTGCCGGGCAGCGGCAACCCGGCGATGTTCAACAACATCAACTTCTTCGACTTCAAGGCCCTGAACGCCGCCGCCGCCAAGCTCGACCCGAACGGCAAGTACCTGGCCCCGACCGGCTACACGCAGGACGGCTCGGCCGACCGCCACACGACGGAGAAGTCGCAAAGCTTGTACGCCCAGTTCAACACCGAATGGGACTGGATCGTGCCGGTGGGCGCGGCGCTGGGCCTGCGCTACGAGCGCACCAAGGTCAACTCAGCAGCCCTCGTGCCGACGGCCACGGGCATCTCCTGGCGCTCCTTCAACGAGTTCTCGCTGACCAACGGCCCGGCCAGCTTCACGGAGCTGAAGGGCAAGTACAGCTATGTGCTGCCATCGCTGGACATCGACTTCGAAGTGACGCGCGACACCAAGCTGCGCGCCAGCTACGGCGAGAGCATCGGCCGCCCGGGCTGGGGTGACATCCAGGGCGGGCAGGTGCTCAGCGAGGTGCGCGCCGGTGGCGGCAGCGGCTCCCAGGGCGACCCCAACCTGAAGCCGCTCAAGTCGAAGAACTTCGACCTGTCGCTGGAGCACTACTTCGGCAAGGGCGCCTACATCGCGGCCGGCCTGTTCCGCAAGGAGATCAGCAACTACATCGGCAACACCATCGTCAAGGGCACGCCGTTCAACCTGCACACGCCCATCGGCGGCGCGCTGTTCAAGGAAGCCCTCGGCTCCGGCTGCGCGGCCACCGACAACCCCTGCATCCGCAACTGGATCTTCCAGAATCGCGCCAGCTCGCCCGGCGTGACGCGCGGCGAGAAGGACTCGCAGGGCAACTGGCAGGGCACCATCGTCGGCCAGCCGGGCGACCCCATCGCCGTGTTCGACATCACCGTGCCGGCCAACCAGCGCGATGACCACATCAACGGCATGGAGCTCAACGCCCAGTACGCCTTCCGCAACGGCTTCGGCTTCTCGGCCAACTACACGTACGTGAAGTCGGGCCTGAAGTACATCGACAACAAGATCGGTGACCAGTTCGCGCTGGAAGGCCTGTCCAACTCGGGCAACCTCGTCGGCTTCTATGAAGACGACAAGCTCAGCGCGCGCATCGCCTACAACTGGCGCGGCAAGTACCTGGCCGGTCGCCACGACGGCCGCGAGCCCAACCCGATCTACGTCGCCCCCTACGGTCAGTTCGACGTCGGCATCGGCTACACGATCACGGAGAAGCTCAGCGTGCAGCTGGATGCGGTCAACCTGACGGACGAGTACCAGCGCGCCTACGAGCGTAACGAGCGCATCCTGCAGGCCATCACGCAGACGGGCCGCCGCTTCATGATCGGCGCGCGCTACAAGTTCTGACGCGCTCAGCAATCCAGACGACTCATCCTCATTTGCAGTCTGGTTCGGCGGCGCTCGCGTCTGGGGCGCCGCTCTTGTTCGCCACATGGCGATGGCCGCGCGAGCGGCCATTTTTTTATGCCCTTTCGAGAATCGGCACGCCGCGTTGCTGAAGCGCGCCGACGATGGCGCGCGCTTCGCAGCACTGCGGCGAGGCCAGAACGCCGATGATTCAGACCGCCCCGGCCAGCCCGCGCCGAGGGAACCCACTGCCGCCATGAAGCCCATCCGCGAAGTCCACGGCCTCAAGCCGGCCGACCTGACCGACGCCGTCCTGACGTCGACCGAGCCGCTCGTGCTGCGCGGCCTCGCGGGCGACTGGCCGCTCGTGCAGGCTGCGCGCCGCTCGAACGAAGACCTAGCCCGCTACCTGCTCGGCTTCTGGCGCGATGCCAGCGTCGGCGTCATGCTGGCGCCGCCCGAGGCCGAGGGCCGGCTCTTCTACAACGACGACCTGACCGGCTTCAACTTCGAACGCAAGCTCGGCCGCTTCGACGTGGTGCTGAACTCGCTGATGCAGACGCTGGCGCTGGAGAGGCCGCCGGCGCTGTACATCGGCGCGACGACCGTGGACACCTGCCTGCCCGGCCTGCGCGCCGACAACGACCTGGGCCTCAACGTCAACGAGCCGATCGTCAGCCTCTGGCTGGGCAACCGCAGCCGCATCGCCGCCCACTTCGATCTGCCGGACAACATCGCCGTCGTTGCCGCCGGCCGGCGCCGCTTCACGCTGTTCCCGCCGGACCAGCTCGACAACCTCTACGTCGGCCCGCTGGACTTCACACCCGCCGGCCAGGCCGTCAGCCTCGTCGACTTCCATCGCCCCGACTTCGAGCGCTACCCGCGCTTTCGCACGGCGCTGGAACATGGCCTGGAGGCCGAGCTCGAAGCGGGTGACGCGATCTTCATCCCGAGCATGTGGTGGCATCACATCGAGGCGCTGGCGCCACTGAACCTGCTGGTGAACTACTGGTGGCGGCGCACGCCGGCCTTCATGGACTCGCCCGTCAACGCGCTGATGCTGGCCATCCTGACCATGCGCGGCCTGCCGCCCGAGCAGCGCGCCGCCTGGCGCCGGCAGTTCGACCACTACATCTTCAGCGACCCCGATCACGCCGTCGCCCATATCCCGGAGCACGCCCGCAACGCGCTGGCGCCGCTCGACGACAACGGTGCGCGCGCCATGCGTGCCCACCTGCTCAACCGATTGAAGCGCTGACCATGCAAGACAAGCACCACGCCCCCCTGCGCACCGAACCCGTCAAGCGCGTCGTCATCGCCGGCGGCGGCACGGCCGGCTGGATGGTGGCCGCGCTGATGTCCAGGATCCTCGGCAAGGCGCTGGACATCCGCCTCGTCGAGTCCGACGAGATCGGCACCGTCGGCGTCGGCGAAGCCACCATCCCGACGCTGCTGACCTACCACCAGCTGCTCGGCATCAACGAGCAGGAGTTCATGGCCGCCACGCAGGCCACCTTCAAGCTCGGCATCCAGTTCGAAGGCTGGCGCAATGTCGGCGAAGACTACGTCCACAGCTTCGGCCTGACCGGCAAGGACCACTGGACCGCCGGCTTCCAGCACTTCTGGCTGGCAGCGCAACAGCGCGGCCAGGCGCGCGTGCCGCACGGTGACTACGGCGACCACTGCCTGGAGCTGCGCGCCGGCATCGAGAACCGCTTCGCCCACCTGCCGCGCAACGGCCTGAACTACGCCTTCCACCTCGACGCCTCGCGCTATGCCGTCTTCCTGCGCGGCATCTCAGAGGGTTATGGCGTCAAGCGCATCGAGGGCAAGATCGCCCAGGTGCTGCAGCACGACAGCGGCGACGTGCGGGCACTCAAGCTTGCCGACGGCAGTGAGATTGACGGCGACTTCTTCATCGACTGCACGGGCTTTCGCTCGCTGCTGCTGGGCCAGACGTTGGGGGTCGGCTTCGAGGACTGGTCGCAGTGGCTGCCCTGCGACAGCGCCGTGGCCGTGCAGACCGAATCCGTCGGCGAGCCGGTGCCCTACACGCGCTCCATCGCGCACCCATTCGGCTGGCAGTGGCGCATCCCGCTGCAGCACCGCGTCGGCAACGGGCTGGTGTTCGCGAGCAAATACCTCGGCGACGACGAGGCCAAGGCGACGCTGCTGAAGCACATCGAAGGCGCGCCGCTGACGCAGCCGCGCGTGCTCAAGTTCACCCCCGGCCAGCGCGACGTGACCTGGCAGCGCAATGTCGTCGCCATCGGCCTGGCCAGTGGCTTCCTGGAGCCGCTGGAGTCCACCAGCATCCACCTCATCCAGCGCGGCATCACGCGGCTGATGCAGTGCTTCCCGGCCGGTGGCATCCACCAGACCGACATCGACGAATACAACCGCCAGGTGCGCGAGGAGATCGAGCACATCCGCGACTTCATCATCCTGCACTACAAGGTGACCAACCGCCGCGATGCGCCGCTGTGGCGCTACTGCGCCGAGATGGAGGTGCCCCAGTCGCTGGCCCACCGCATCCAGATGTTCCGCGACACAGCCCGGGTGTTCAAGGCGCCGCATGAGCTGTTCGGCGAGAACTCCTGGGTGCAGGTGATGCTCGGTCAGGGCATCACGCCGGCGGCCCACCACCCGACAGCGGAGCTGATGGGCGACGAGGAGCTGGGCCACTTCCTCGGCGACATCCGCAAACAGGTCGCGCGGCAGGTGATGCAGCTGCCGCGGCATGGCGACTATGTGCGCGGCTATGCGGTGCCGCCGGGCCAGCTCTCGACAGCCTGAAGCGACCTTCGGCGGGGAACGCCGCTTGCCCGTCGGTGCGGACTGACCTCCGGAAGGATCGCCATGAGCAAGACCGACTCTCCGCACGCGGACAAGCCCGCGGAACCCTGGAACCGCGACAACCCCAAGAAGGACGGCGAGCACCAGCACCTCAGCACGGCGCAGAAGGCGTCCGCGAAGCGCCACGCAAAGGCCGCCGGGCGCCCCTACCCGAATCTCGTCGACAACATGCGCGCGGCAGCGAAAGGCAAGAAGTGACGGCGGCGAAGCAAAGCGCCCGCCGAACCCGCGATCCGGCCCGCGACCCGGCAGGTGGCCTCACTGCCGCCGGACGCGCCGAGTTCGCAGCCAAGGACGGCGCGCACCTGAAGCCGGGCGTCACCAAGCCCGAGTCGCAAATGTCCCTGGATGACATGCGGCGCAAGGGCAGCTGGGCGACGCGTTTCTACGGCCGTGAGCACCTGCCGCCGCTGACCAAGCCCGACGGCTCGCCCACGCGCTTCGCGCTCTCCGCCCACGCCTGGGGTGAGAAGGTGCCGACCACCGAGGCCCAGGCGCGAAAGATCGCGGAGACCGGCCGCAAGCTCCTCAAGCGTTATCGCGAGGAAAAGAGCGGCCGCTGACGCAAGCGCCGGCCCGGGCGGCAGCGGCGCAACCGGTCTTGAAACCCAGGCCCGCGGCATCAGATCACCCCACAAGCCCCAGGCCTGTTCAGGCCCGCAGACAATCGCGTCCATCATGAAGATCAACCACACGACCCAAGCCCGCCTCACTCCCTGAGACGCCCTTCGACCGTGTTCGGAAGGCGCCCTGCCTTCCGGTCAATCCAACCCCGGCAGGCTCGCACCTCCCGGGGTTTTGTTTTTTTCAACCTAGATCCGGTGGTTGGGCGGGCCCGAGGGGCTGGAGAGGCAGGACGCTGGCAAGGCGCGACGACGAAGTGGGCTGATGCCCACGAGGAGAAGCAACGCAGCCAGCGGACTGAAGCGCCAGACCAGCGGGCTCGCCCGACTGCCGGATCTAGGTTCCACCACCATGCACACCCGCACCTTCGACAAGCTGATCGCCACGATTCCCGAGCGCCGGAGCGCGGCTCGGCCCTGCCTGTCGCGTCTGCGCTTCGGCGTCCTGCCTTTGCGCTAGTGCCCTCGGCGATTCCGACCGAGGGGCTGGCCCCTCACTCATCCAGGAATCGCCATGAACTCGAACACCAACACCACCTTCCGCAACCTGCGCAACATCGGCGTCATCGCCCACGTCGACGCGGGCAAGACCACGACCACCGAACGCATCCTGTTCTACACGGGCGAGAACCATCGCATCGGCGAAGTCCACGACGGCGCCACGACGATGGACTTCGACCCGCAGGAACGCGCACGCGGCATCACCATCCACAGCGCGGCCACCACCGTGCACTGGCAGGGCACGCAGATCAACCTGATCGACACGCCCGGACACATCGACTTCAACCTCGAGGTGCGCCGCTCGCTGCGCGTGCTGGACGGCGCCGTCGTCGTGTTCGACGGCGTGGCCGGCGTGGAGCCGCAGACCGAGACCAACTGGCGCCTCGCGGACGAGTACCGCGTGCCGCGCCTCGCCTTCGTCAACAAGCTGGACCGCACGGGTGCGGATTTCGGCCGCGTCGTCACGTCCCTGCAGGACCGACTGGGCGTGCGCGCGCTGCCGCTGCAGCTGCCCATCGGCGCTGAGGGCGAGTTCCGCGGCGTGGTGGACCTGCTGACGATGCAGGCCCTCGTCTGGGACCGTGACGACGCTTCTGAGCCGCCGCGTGTGAGCGACATCCCGGCCGAGCTGCTGCCCGCTGCCGAGGCCGCGCGTGCGCGTCTCGTGGAAGCCGCCGCCGAACAGGACGACGCACTGCTGGACGCCTGGCTGCGCGGTGCCGAGCTGCGCCTGGACGACGTACGTGCGGCGCTGCGCCGCGGCACGATCGCGGGCGCCTTCGTGCCCGTGCTGGCCGGCTCGGCCTTCCGCAACCGCGGTGTCGAGCCGTTGCTGGATGCCGTGGTGGCCTATTTGCCTGCACCTGGTGAAGCGCCCGGTGCAGTGGACACGCACGGCCCGCTGTCTGCCCTCGCCTTCAAGCTGACCGCCGACGACCACGGCGCGATGGTGTTCGTGCGCGTCTACAGCGGCCGGCTCAAGCGCGGCGACACGGTCTTCAATGCCAGCACCGGCAAGCCGGAGCGCGTGTCTCGCCTGTACGAGATCCACGCCGACCGGCGCGTCGAACGCGACGAACTCGTCGCGGGCGACATCGCGGGCGTCGTCGGCCTGAAGGACGTGCTGACCGGCCACACGCTGGCGTCCGTCAAGGACGCTGCCGTGCTGGAAAGCATCGCCGTGCCCGCCGCCGTCATCGACGTGGCCATCGAACCGCGCAGGCAGGCCGATGCCGCAGCGCTCGCCAAGGGCCTGGGTGTGCTCGTGCGCGAGGACCCGTCGCTGCGACTGAGGCAGGACGCCGACTCGGGCCAGACGCTGCTGTCCGGCATGGGCGAACTGCAGCTGGAAGTGGCCGTGGAGAAGCTGCGTTCACGTTTCGGCGTGGACGTGGCCACGGGCCGCCCGCAGGTCGCCTACCGCGAGACCATCACGGCCTCGGCCGAGGTGCGCCATGTGCACAGGAAGCAGAGCGGCGGCCCCGGCCAGTTCGCCGAGCTGACGCTGCGCATCGCGCCGCTGCGGCGCGGTGACGGCTTGCGCTTCGAGAGCCAGGTGATGGGCGGCGCGATACCGCGCGAGTTCATTCCGGCGGTGGAGGCGGGCATTCGCAAGGCTGCGTTGGCTGGGCCATTCGCGGGCCATCCGCTGGTGGATTTCGAGGCGGTGCTGCTGGACGGCAGTGCGCACGTGCGCGACTCGTCGGCGCTGGCCTTCGAACTGGCGGCGGCGACGGCGCTGCGCGAGGCGGTGGCGAAGGCGGCGCCCGTGGTGCTGGAGCCGGTCATGGCCGTCGAGGTCATCACGCCGGCCGAATCGCTGGGCGATGTCATCGGTGACCTGCTGCGCCGCCGCGGCCAGGTGCAGGGGCAGGACGCACGCGGCAACGCGGTCGTCGTGACGGCGCACGTGCCGCTGGAGCGGATGTTCGGCTACATCGGGCAGCTGCGCGCGCTCAGCTCGGGGCGGGCGCAGTTCACCATGCAGCTGAGCCACTACGCGGAAGCGCCGCTGCGGGCCGCGCTGGCGGCCTGAGCAGGACGGAGGGCGACCGGTGACGGTCGCCCTTTCTTCTCACTTGCCCGCGCGACCCACGACCCACGCGACGACGGCCAGGCCCGCCGCCACGACGAAGGCGTCTTCGATCAACCCGCTGCGGGTCTGGCCGATGTGGGCCATGGCCCGCTTGCGCGCGGCCAGGGTCGCGTAGGCCAGCGGCACGGCGGTGGCCACGGCCAGCGTCGCACCGGCCCGCTCCCGGCCTTGCGGTGCCAGCGCCGCGCCCGCGATGCCGGCGCTGGCGACGCGTGCCATCAGCCCGAGCGGCACGGTGCGGTCCGGCGCCGTCTTCATCTTGTCCCCCAGCAGTTCACCCACGCCCATGGCCAGCGCACCGTACTTGAACAGCGGCCGGTTCAACAGCAGAAGCGGGCCGGGCGTGCGGCGGCCGACGAGGCGGGCCAATGCGATGGAAGCCATCGGCGTCATCGCGCGGGCGCTCGCGACGGCGCCGATGAGGGCGGAGGAAAGAAGGCTGCGAAGGGCCATGTCGGTGTCTCCCGTCAGTTCAGCGTGTCGGCTTCATGGGGCCGGATGCGGCCAGGCCGCGCTCGCAGGCTGACCGCTGGCTTGCGCTGCCTGCGGCCAGGCAGCGTGCTGCGCCGTCGTCCACGCCGCCCGGCACATTGGCGGCCGGCATCGGGGCGGTGGTTGCAGAAGGGACAGTGCTGTTCCTGGACTTGAACGGTATCGATATCTGCGGAATCACCCGCTCCTCGGGCCGCTGGTTGCCAGGCTCCCGCGTGTTCTCGGCGGCGGTGAGGGCCGGGTTGCGAGTCGGCACCTGCCGGGATGCCGCGGTCATCGGCTCTGCGGCGGAAGCGGGTTGCGATGCGGGGGTGGCCGGTTGAGCCCAGGCGCCGCTGCTGACTGCAGCTGCGGCTGCGAGGATGCTGCCAAGGATGACGTTGAGAACGATTTTCATGGTGCACCGCGCGGGTGGGCTTCGATGCGATGAATGTCGCCGGGTCGCTTGTCAGCTTGTGTAGGAGGGCGGCTTGGCAGCAGGGGTGCGGCCTCTGATACCCGCCGGGGTTGCTTTTGTGCGCGCAGGCCTCTGCTGGCGCCAGCCTATCTGGCGTTTGCGGCTGTTCATGCTGGTCGCTGCATTGCCGGGAGTCCCGCCCGGCAGCGGGGTAACTTTCTTCTGCGGGGCCAGAAGAAAGTCACCAAAGAAGAGGCCCTGAACCGCACTCGACCGCAGCGCCGCGATGAGCGGCGCGCGAAAACATCCACTGTCTTTGCGGGCAGACGCGAGCCGCTGCGCTCTCGCTGCTGTCCTTGTCACCAATGCCATTCATTGCACCAGCGGGCCGCTTAACGCCGGCTGCACGCCGGGCTCACGAGAAATACCGAAGACTGCGTCGCTCGGGCGACGCGTTGCTCGTTGCTTTTCGTAGGTTGGGGTGAGCACCGCGAACCCAACAGGTACGGCACCACTCGGTGTTGGGGTTCGCGCAAGCTCACCCCAACCTACCAAACACGCACCAATGCAGCGGCGCCCCAGCGACGCTGTCTTCGTATTGCTGATAAGCCCGGCGTGCAGCCGGCGTTAAGCGGCGTGAAGAGGCAATGAATGGCACTCGTCACAAGGACAGCAGCGAGAGCGCAGCGGCTCGCGTCTGCCCGAAACACAAGTGGTCGTTTTCGCGCGCCGCTCCTGGCCGCGTCGCGGTCGAGTGCGGTTCAGGGCCTCTTCTTTGGTGACTTTCTTCTGGCCCCGCAGAAGAAAGTTACCCCGCCGCCGGGCGGGACTCCCGGCAATCTCTCGATGGGTAACCCGCTCCGCGAAAGCACGCGACTTCCCGCATTCAGTCCCAGCGAACGTGCACCACCCGATAACCCCCGCCCTTCAACGCCCGCAGCAAAAACGGCATCGCCGCCGCCGTCTGATCCTGCACGTCATGCAGCAACACGATCCCGCCACCGGTCTTCGCCAAGCCACTCAGCAGCTTGTCCGTCAGCATCTGCGGCGTCTGATCAGGCAGCCAGTCCTCCGCCCCGGCGTCGATGGACATCACCGTGATCCCGCGCTCACCAAGGGTCGTCAGCAGCGTGGGCGTTTCTTCCAGGAAGGGGAAGCGCCAGGCCGGCGGCTCGCTGCCCAGCACGGCGCGGTAGCTGCCCATCATGGCGTCGAGGTCGGCGAGCTGGGCGGCAGCAGGCAATTGCGAGAAGTGCGGATGCTGGTTGCCATGCATGCCCACGCTGTGGCCGGCGTCGCGCACCTTTCGGGCGAGCGCCGCATGCTGGCGCATGGGCTCGCCGTTCATGAAGAAGCTGGCCTTCACGCATTCATCCGCCAGCGCCTTCAACACCACCGGCGTGGACTCCGGCCGCGGGCCGTCGTCGAAGGTCAGCACGATCTCG
>SEEY01000598.1 GCA_004211235.1 Rubrivivax sp. | reverse complement strand
CGCGAATACAGCCGCCTGTTCGGCGCACCCCCAGCCGCTGCTTGTCCCGCCCCGGCGGTGCGCCGAACAGGCGGCTGTATTCGCGGCTGAACTGCGACGGGCTGTCATAGCCCACGCTGTAGCCGATGGCAGCCACGTCGCCGGCATCGGCGATCAGGCGGGCCCGGGCTTCCTGCAGGCGGATGAGCTTCTGGAACTGCAGCGGGCTCATCGTCGTGGCGCCGCGGAAGTGCCGGTGGAAGGACGACTCGCTCATGGCCACCATGTCGGCCAGCTTGGGGATGGAGATCGGTTCGGCATGGTGGGCGCGGATGAAGCGGATGGCCCGCCCGATCTGCGCCAGCCGGCTTTCCGCCAGGCCGATCTGCCGGACCATCGCGCCTTGCGGGCCGTGCAACAGGCGCCACACCAGCTCGCGTTCGACGAGCGGCCCGAGCACCGCGGCGTCGCGCGGCGAGTCCTTCAGCCGCAGCATGCGCACCACCGTGTCGAGCAGCGCCTCGCAGGCGTCGCTCACGGCGAAGCCGGCCTGCTCGGTCGCCGGCCGGTCGGCCGGGTCCATCTCGAGCAGCAGCGAGGAGATGGTGGCGGCGTGCAGCGTCATGCCGGCGGACAGGTAGGGCAGCTCGGGGCTCGCCTCGATCACACCGCCGGCCATGGGCAGTTCCACGCCGACGACGAGGAACTGGCCGCCGCGGTACTCGAACACCTCGTCGCCCAGCATGGCGCGCTTGGCGCCCTGCGCCACGACGACGAACACCGGCTCCACGACGTGGTGCTGGATCTCGGTCGGCGCCTCGGACATCGCCGCAAACATGCCTTGCTTGCGGTCCCCGTTGGGCATCGCGTGGCGCCGGATCAGCGCCTGCAGTTCTTCAAGTAGAGCCATGGGCTCGACCGTACCTGCTGCGCCCTGATGGCTCAAGCGCCCGCGCGCTGGATTGACGGAATCGTGCAAGAGCTTGCGGGTTTTAGGCTATGCGCCCCGGGGCTTCGACACGGTTCGCAGGGTGCTCGCCGCACGATGGCGGGATCGTGCAATCACATGACCGGATCTGGCTGTCGAAATCGGCGGCCGGCCGATTCAATGCAGGCCTTCACGCAAGGAGGTCCGCATGCAGATGCAAGGCAACACCATTCTCGTGGCGGGCGGCACCCGCGGCATCGGCCGCGGCCTGGCCGAACTGCTGCGCCGGATGGGCAACGAGGTGCTCGTCTTCGACAGCGAGCCCGGCCAAGCCCAGGCTGCGGCGCGAGCCGTGACGGGCATGCGCGCCGTCGAGCTGGACCTGGGTGACCCGTGGCACGTGGCGGGATTCTGCGAGCAGGTCGCGGCCACCTGCCCGTCGCTGAACCTGCTGGTCAACATCGAGATCGCCTTCCCGGTGTGGCAGCTGCCGGGCATGGGCGCGCTGCTGGAAGGAGACGACACGCACGAGAAGGCGCACGCCCGGCGGCTCGGCATCCAGCACCTGACCGGCGCGCTGCTGGGCCACTTCCGCCGGCGCGGATGCGGCTCCGTGATGAACGTGTCGGTCGGCCCGGCGCTGGGGCCGACCCCGCCGCGCGGGCTGGACGTCGAAAGCGGCACGCGCGCCTTCGCCGTGTCGGTCACCAGGCGCTGGGCCCGGGCCGCCATCGCGGTCACGGATGTGGGCGTTGCGCCGCCTGCCGGCACCGTCGAGGCCGTCGACGCCGCGGTGCGCGGTCCGGCCATGTCGCGCATCCAGTGGCTGTCGCGCGTCGCCGACCTGCTGGCCGAAGGCCTTCAGGAAGACGCGGCGGTGGAGCGGCTGCGGGCGCTGTGGCCCCTCGCGCAGCCGGCCGTCCGTGAAAACCGGCGGGAGACGCTGGCGGCCACGGCGCACTGAAGGCGGCCGCGGGCCGCGCCGGTCGCAGTGCCGGGTTGGCCTACAACCGTCCCATGAAGAACAGCACCAGGAGGATCAACAGCACGAGGCCGAGGCCGCCGGAGGGGCCGTAGCCCCAGCCCCGGCTGTGCGGCCACGCGGGAATGGCGCCAAGAAGCAGAAGAATCACCACGACAAGAAGGATGGCGCCAAGACTCATGGTTGTCTCCGGAGAGTTGTAGAGCCACGCAGGGCGGGCGTGGCCAAGCCGTGGCGCTACTGTCGTTGCCGGATCTGCGGGAAGGTGTAGGAGCGCAGCGCGAACGCTGCGTAGGCTGGGGAGAGGGTTTCAGCGTCCCGATGGACGCCTTGCTCTCCGGTTTCAGGGCAGCGTCAGCCCTTGCCCGGTGGCGGGCGGCGACATCGCCGCGTGACGTTGCGCCACGCTGTCCATGATGCGCAGCAGCAGCCATCCCAGCGCCGCGCAGATCCAGGCCGCCCACAGCACATGGCTGAGAAAGTGCGCGCCACGCGCGAGCTGGGCAACGCTGGCCAGCCCTGCGCTCAGTGCCAGCAGGCCCCAGCCGCGGCGACCCCAGATCCACGCGAACGGCGCGAAGGCCATCGCGCCAGCGGTGTGGCCCGAGGGGAAGCAGTGGCCGGGCCCGCCATCGCGCAGCGACCAGTTCCAGTGCGACACCCAGGGCGAGCTGCCGCCGAAGTCCTGCAGGCTCCAGGGGCAGCTGCTGTGGCTAAGCGCCTTCAGCGCCGGCACGACGATGAGCAGCGCCAGGCCCGCGGCCAACGCCTGGCGGCGCTCTCGGCGCGACGGGCCGCGGCGGGCCGGCTGCGGCCGCCACGCGTCGACGGCCAGGCCCAGCCAGGCCGCCATCCACACGAGGCGCAGGCCGCCGTGCAGCAGGTCGCGCGACCAGAACGCTTCCCGCGCCGCAAAGCCGGCGGCATTGCCGAAGCAGCGCGCCAGGGCCAGGTCCAGGCCGCTGGCGTCCCAGGCGAGCACGAGCAGGAGGGCGGCCAGCAGGCTGGCCAGGGCGCGGCGATGGGGGGTGGGATCGGAA
>SEEY01000597.1 GCA_004211235.1 Rubrivivax sp. | reverse complement strand
ATCGAGTCGCTGGACTCGGTGGTCAGGATCAGGATGGGCGTGGTCTTGAATTTCGGGTTCTCGCGCAGCTTCTTGGTCAGGCTGATGCCATCCATGCGCGGCATGTTCTGGTCGGTCAGCACGAGGTCGAAATCACGCGTGCCCGACTTCTCCCAGGCGTCCTGCCCGTCGACCGCTTCCACCACGTTGAAGCCGGCGTTCTTGAGCGTGAAGGCCACCATCTGGCGCATCGAGGCCGAATCGTCGACAGCAAGGATTGAGTGCATTTGGTTTTTCTCCGAGAGAGCGTTTGCCTGGCGGGCTTGTGAAGCGGGGGGGTCAGAAAAGTTCGATGGACCCGGCGTCCATCTCGTCCTGCGTGACGGGGTTGGGCCGCAACGGTGCGATCTCGACGACGGCCTCGCCGTCCTCGTCGTCCATGCCGAAGGTGTCGCGGGCCAACTGGTCTGCGCAGTTGCGCAGGCGCTGGCCGGTGTGGGCGATCAGCTGGGTCGCCATGTCCTGGAACTGAAGGGCGGTGATGGCACCGGCGATGTCCTGCATGATCTGCTTCAGCCCCTCGGAAGCGGGGCTGCCGTCGCTGCTGCTGAGCAGGGACATCGCCTGGTTGGAGGCGCTGTAGAAATGGCTGGACAGGGCCTCACCCGCATCGTCCAGCAGACGCTGCAGGCGTTCGAGATCGTTCGTCACCGTCATCAGGTGATCCTGCAATTCCGCAGCCGCCAGCAATTGCATCGGGGCGAGTGCTCCGTCCAGTTCGACTGCGGTTGAGGGTTCTGTCTGCATCGTGTCTCCGCGAGCGGATGCCGCTTCTTGTCCATTGCCCTGTGTTTCTATCAGGGCAAAGCATCATGGCATGTTCACCTGATTTTCAGCCGCTGTCGAACTGGAGATGCGCCGAGAACGAGCCGTATTACCGCTCTGACGCGGGTTGCGTGCGGCGGTGTCGGGTCGGTGTTGCGGCACGGTTGCATCGCCGCTGGCGGCATACTGCTGGCCCATGACGATTTCAGGTGTGGAGCAGGCGGCCCGGGTCCTGCGCGTGCTGCATGTCGAGGACTCCGACCTCGACCACCAACTCATCCTTGCGCAACTGGCCCGAGCCGGACTGCGCTTCGAGATCGAGCGACTCGACTCGTTGCCAACGGTGCTGGCGGCGCTGGCGCGGCCGTGGGACGCCATCATCTCGGACTACAACCTGCCCGGGTTCACCGGCCTGGATGTGCTGGAGGCCGTCAAGGACCGCCAGCTGCTGATGCCCTTCCTGCTCGTGTCCGGCGAGATCGGCGAGGACGCGGCCGTGGCCGCGATGCGCAACGGCGCCTCCGACTACCTGCTGAAGAACAACCTCAACCGCCTGGCGCCGGCGCTGCTCAACGCCATCGAGTCTGCCGACAGCGAGCGCGCGCGGCAGTCCGCGGACGATGAACTCGTGCGCTCCAAGCAGCGCCTGCATCAGCTCGCCGGGCATCTGCAGACCAGCGTCGAGCTGGAGCGTGCCGCCATCGCGCGGGAGATCCACGACGATGTCGGCGGGTCGCTGACGGCGCTGAAGTTCGACCTGGCCTGGATCGACCGCCATGCCCAGGAACCCGAGGTGCGCGCCCGCGTCGCCGCGGCGCTAGAGACGGTCAGCTCGGCCATCGACGCGAGCCAGCGCATCATGCACAACCTGCGGCCCGCCATCCTGGAGCAGGGGCTGGTGGCCGCGCTGCAGTGGATGACGGCCCGCTTCGAGCGCCGCACCGGCATGGAAGCGGCGCTGCGCGTCGGCGACGAGCGCCTGGCCCTTCCACCCGGCGTGCCGCTGGTGGCCTACCGCACCGCCCAGGAGGCGTTGACCAATGTGTCCAAGCATTCGGGCGCGAAGCGCGTCGACATCGAACTCAGCCTGGACTCCGGCGTGCTGACGCTGGAGATCCACGACGACGGCAAGGGCATCGCCGCGCAAGACCTGGCCAAGGAGCGCTCCTTCGGCATCCGCGGCCTGCATGAGCGCGCGGCCACGGTGGGCGGCTGGGTCGACCTGTCCAGCACGCCGGGGCAGGGCACCAGCCTGATCCTGACCGTGCCGCTGGCGCAGGACGCCATCGATGCGCTCGACGACGCGACCGACTTCGGCAAGGACGTCGGCGCTTCCATCTGGGGTCGCGTGTGATCAAGGTCATCCTCTGTGACGACCACGGCCTGATCCGCCGCGGCATCCGCGACACGCTGGCGGATGCCCAGGACATCGAGGTCATCGGCGAGGCCGGCGACTACACGGAGCTGCGCGGCCTGCTGCACAAGCTCGGCAAGGACAATCCCTGCGACGTGCTGGTGCTGGACATCAACATGCCCGGCCGCTCGGGCCTGGACGTGCTGCATGTGCTGAAGGACGAGGGCGCCGCCGTGCGCACGCTGATCGTCTCGATGTACCCGGAGGACCAGTACGCCATCCGCGCGCTCAAGGCCGGCGCCTACGGCTACGTCAACAAGGGCGGTGACCCGGCGACGCTGGTGCAGGCGGTGCGCACGGTGGCCCAGGGCCGCAAGTACGTGACGCCGGAGATCGCGCAGATGCTGGTCGAGAGCCTGACGGCGCCCGTCACCGAGCAGGCGCACCAGAAGCTGTCCGACCGGGAACTGCAGACGCTGGTGATGATCGCGTCGGGCCGCCGGCTGTCGGACATCGCCGAGGAGCTGATGCTCAGCCCCAAGACCGTGAGCGTCTACCGGGCCCGGGTGCTGGAAAAGCTCGGGCTGACGAACAACTCAGAGCTGACGGTCTACGCGATCCGCAACGGACTCGTCGCCAGCTGACGCCGGCCGGCCAAGCCGGTTGACGCCGGTGTTCGGCTGCTCGTCGTGGCCGGTCGCCGTTCATCCCCGCGGGCGGCCATTCGTCGAAAGTCCTGATCGCATGGCAGCGCTGTCTGTGCAAAATCCGGCACGTCCCAAC
>SEEY01000596.1 GCA_004211235.1 Rubrivivax sp. | reverse complement strand
TGTCCGAAGTGCGCCTGGCCGGCGAGACGGTGCCCAGCGCCGAAGCCGGCGACTCGGCCGGCTTGGTGCTGGACCGCCAGCTCGACGTCAGCCGCGGCGACTGGATCGTCACGCCCGGCAGCGCGTCGGCGACCAAGCACTTCTCCGCGACCCTCGCCTGGCTGGACACCGAAGCCGCCAAGCCGGGCCGCAAATACTGGGTGCGCCACGGCAACTGCTGGGTGCAGGCGCGCATCTCGGCCATCGACTCCGTGCTGGACATCAACACGCTGACGCCGCACGAGGCGCACGAACTGCCCGTCAACGCAATAGGCCGCGTGCAGATGGAAGTGCAGCATGAGTTGCCCGTCGAGCCCTTCGTGGACAACCGCGTCGGCGGCGCGCTGATCGTCGTCGACCCGGCCAGCCACCGCACCAGCGGCGCGCTGCTGGTGGACGTGCAACCGGCCACCACGGAAGAGGCCTGGTGATGAGTGCCGCGCCGGGCCGCCCCAAGCAATCTCGCTCCCGCTTGGCGGGACAGCACGAAGTGCGAAGGGTGCACCAGTGACGGGTCGGGTGATCTTCGTCAGCGCCGGTCCCGGGGCTGCTGACCTGATCACGCTGCGCGGCGCGCGTGCACTCGGTAACGCCGGCATCGTGCTGGCCGATGCGCTGGCAGACCCGGCCCTGCGCGACCTCGCGCCGCAGGCGCAATGGGTGCTGGTCGGCAAGCGCGGCTACGAGCACTCCGCCAAGCAGACCGAGATCAACGCGCTGCTGGTGCAGGCCGCGCAGGACCACGCCGTCGTCGTGCGCCTGAAGGGCGGCGATGCCAGCATCTTCGGCCGGCTGGAAGAAGAGCTGACCGCGCTGGCCAGCGCCGGCATCGCCAGCGAAGTGATTCCCGGCGTCACCGCCGCCCTTGCCGCCGCCGCGCACGCCCAACGCCCGCTCACCCGCCGCGGCCGTGGCCGCAACGTGTCGCTGACCACCGCCATGACCGAGACGGGCGAGCTGCGCGCGGCGCTGAGCGCCGACACCGAGGTCTTCTACATGGCCGGCCGCCAGCTCGCCGCCCTGGGCGCCAAGCTCGTTGCCGCTGGCTGGCCGGCCGACACACTGGCCCTCGTCGTCTCGCACGCGGGCAGCCCGGACGCCGTCACCAGCGAACACCCCATCGGCGAGCTGGCCGACGCCGCACCGCTGCACGGCAACCATCCCACGGTGGTCACCGTGGGCACGGGAGCAGCCCCGGTGCAGGCTCCTGAGGCGACCGCCTCTAAAATCGTCGTTTCGCCCGAACAGGCGCCCCCTACCACTCTGAGCCGCTCATGACCCACGTCGTCACCGAAGCCTGCATCCGCTGCAAATACACCGACTGCGTCGACGTCTGCCCGGTCGACTGCTTCCGCGAAGGCCCGAACTTCCTGACCATCGACCCGGATGAATGCATCGACTGCGCCGTCTGCATCCCCGAGTGCCCGGTCAACGCCATCCTTCCCGAGGAAGACGTGCCGGGCGATCAGATCCACATGATCAAGCTCAACGCCGACCTGGCCAAGAAGTGGCCCAGCATCACCAAGCGCAAGGCCGCGCTGCCTGAAGCCGACGAGTGGAAGGACCGCACGGGCAAGCTGCCCGAGCTGATCCGCTGAAGCGTTCCTTCTCATGGCAGTACCGATCCGACCCGATGCCATAGAAACCGACGCCGTCATCGTCGGCGCCGGGCCGGTCGGGCTGTTCCAGGTCTTCGAACTCGGCCTGCTGGAGATCAAGGCGCAGGTGATCGACAGCCTGCCCTACCCCGGCGGCCAGTGCATCGAGCTCTACCCCGACAAGCCCATCTACGACATCCCCGCCGTGCCCGTGTGCACCGGCAAGGAGTTGACGGACAACCTGCTCCGCCAGATCGAGCCCTTCGGCGCAACCTTCCACCTCGGCCAGGAAGTCACCGTCGTCGAGAAACAGGCAGACGGCCCGGATGCCCGTTTCGTCGTCGAGACGAACAAGGGCACACAGTTCCTCACCAAGACGGTCTTCATCGCCGGCGGCGTGGGCAGTTTCCAGCCCCGCACGCTGAAGGTCGAAGGCGTCGAGAGGTACGAGGGCACGCATGTTCACTACCGCGTCAAGAGCCCCGCGCAATTTGCCGGCAAGCACCTGCTCATCATCGGCGGCGGCGACTCGGCGCTCGATTGGGCGCTGAACTTCTGCGCCGCCCATGCCGACGGCAACCCGCACAAGGCTGCGAGCGTCATCCTCGTGCACCGCCGCGACGGTTTCAAGGCCGCACCGGCCAGCGTCGCGAAGCTGCACGAGCTCTGCGATGCGCACGAGATGCAGTTCATCGTCGGCCAGGCCACCGGCATCGAAGAGCACGACGGCCTATTGACCGGCCTCAAGATCACCGGCAACGACGGCATCACGCGGGTCGTGCCTTGCGACCAGGTGCTGGCGTTCTTCGGCCTCAGCCCCAAGCTCGGCCCCATCGCCGAATGGGGCCTCGCGCTGGAGCGCAAGCAGGTGGTCGTGGACACGGAGAAGTTCGAGACCAGCGTGCCCGGCATCTTTGCCGTGGGCGACGTCAACATCTACCCGGGAAAGAAGAAGCTCATCCTGAGCGGCTTCCACGAAGCGGCGCTGGCTGCCTTCGGCGCGGCGCCCCACGTGTTCCCGGACAGGCGCGTGCACCTGCAATACACGACAACGAGCCCGAAACTGCACAAGGTGCTCGGTGTCGAATCGCCCGTCTTCGACTGACGCACCACACTTGTCTAGACACGGCCCGCAGCTCGCGGGCCGTTTGCTTTTAGAATCCGGCCCGCTGCCAACCGCATGCTGGCAGCGCTCCGCTAGGGGTGTTGATGGTTTCCACCATCGACTGAGACAGTCCCTTTGAACCTGATTGAGGTAATCCTCGCGCAGGGAAGCAGCCGACCAGCAGGCCCGCATTTTTTCGTC
>SEEY01000039.1 GCA_004211235.1 Rubrivivax sp. | reverse complement strand
CTGTGGAACCGTGTCGTCGGCGGCACCAACGGCATCGGCGCGGACGACCAGGTCGTTGTCGCCGGCGATGCCTCGGACCGGCTGTCGGCCTGGAAGCTGGCCAACGGCGACCTGGCCTGGTCTGCCGACCAGTTCCAGCTGCGCAAGCTGTCCGCGCCCGTGCTGCTGAACAAGCAGGTGCTGGTGGGCGACTACGAAGGTCAGGTCCATCTGCTCGACCGCGAGACCGGCAAGACCCGCTCGCGCATTGCGACCGACGGTTCGCCGGTCACCACGATCACGCTGCTCGGCGACACGGCCCTGGTTGCGACGAAGAACGGTGGCCTGTTCGCCATCAAGGCTGAGTGATGAGTCAGCCCCTCGCCCGGTCTTGCCGCGCTGCACGCGGGCAAGCCCAGTCGGTCCCCCGTGGGGACGGCGATGCTTGCCGGTTCGACCGTCAAGCACATCGCCCGACGGGCCGGCTTGGGAGCGGCCCGGCGCTCGGCCCGCAGGTCACGGCCATGGAGTCCACATGAAGCCCGTGATTGCCTTGGTCGGCCGCCCCAACGTGGGCAAGTCGACGCTGTTCAACCGCCTGACGAAGTCGCGCGACGCCATCGTGGCCGACTTCGCCGGCCTGACTCGCGACCGCCACTACGGTGACGGTCGCCTGGGCGACCGCGAGTTCATCTGCATCGACACCGGCGGCTTCGAGCCCGACAGCAGCACCGGCATCGTCAAGGAGATGGCCAAGCAGACCAAGCAGGCCGTCGCCGAGGCCGATGCGGTCATCTTCGTCGTCGACATCCGCCTGGGGCTGTCGGCCCATGACAGCGACATCGCCCGCTACCTGCGCAGCGTCAACAAGGCCGAGGGCATGAGCGAGTCGCCGCTGCTGGCCGAGTTCCACGAACTCGGCATGGGCGAGCCGCACCCGATCTCGTCGGCGCACGGGCAGGGCATCCGCAGCCTGCTGGACGCCGTGCTGGAGCCCTTTGAGGACACCAGCGAGGAGTTCGGCGCCGGCCCGCAGCAGGACGGCGTCATCCGCCTCGCCGTCGCCGGCCGCCCCAACGTCGGCAAGAGCACGTTGATCAACACCTGGCTGGGTGAAGAGCGCCTCGTCGCCTTCGACATGCCGGGCACGACGCGCGACGCCATCTCGGTCGACTTCGAGCGCAACGGCCAGAAGTTCAAGCTCATCGACACGGCCGGTCTGCGCCGCAAAGGCAAGGTCTTCGAGGCCATCGAGAAGTTCTCGGTGGTCAAGACGCTGCAGGCGATTGCGGACGCCCACGTCGTGCTGCTGCTGCTGGATGCCACGCAAGGCGTGACCGACCAGGACGCGCACATCGCCGGCTACATCCTCGACAGCGGCCGCGCCGTCGTGCTGGCGCTCAACAAGTGGGACGCCGTCGACAGCTACCAGCGCGAGACGCTGCAGCGCCAGATCGAGCAGCGCCTGACCTTCCTCAAGTTCGCGCCGATGCACCACATCTCGGCGCTCAAGCGGCAGGGGCTGTCGGCGGTGTGGAATTCGCTGGCCGACGCCTACGCCTCGGCCTACCGCAAGATGACGACGCCGGTGCTGACCCGTCTCATCCAGGAGGCCACCGAACACCAGCAGCCCAAGCGCTCTGGCGTGTCGCGCCCCAAGATGCGCTACGCCCACCAGGGCGGCCAGAACCCGCCCATCGTCGTCATCCACGGCAACGCGCTGGACGGCGTCACCGAGGTGTACAAGCGCTACCTCGAAGGCCGCATCCGCGCGCACTACAAATTGGTCGGAACGCCGCTGAAGATAGAGCTGCGTTCTTCGAAGAATCCCTTCGACGAAAAGACCTAGGCTGACCTCTGGAGGGACAAAGACGCTGTGTTAAGGTCTTACCCCTAGTCCCCCACCCCCCGATAACTCGGAGCATACCGATGAGCAACAAAGGCCAACTTTTGCAGGATCCCTTTTTGAACCTGCTCCGCAAAGAGCACGTGCCCGTGTCGATCTACCTCGTCAACGGCATCAAGCTCCAGGGCCATATCGAATCGTTTGACCAGTACGTCGTGCTGCTTCGCAACACGGTCACCCAGATGGTCTACAAGCACGCGATCTCCACCGTCGTGCCGGGCCGCGCAGTCAACTTCCACGCCGGCGACGCTCCCGCGGACGCCTGATCCCACCCCCTTGTCCTCGACATCTACCAACGCCGCAGCGCCGCCCTTCGAGGCGGCGCGCGCCATTCTTGTGGGTGTCGATTTCGGTCGGCAATCCGCCAAGCAGGGCTTCGAAGAAAGCCTCGACGAGCTGGCGCTGCTGGCCGAGTCGGCCGGCGACACGCCGGTCGCCAAGGTCATCGCCCGCCGCTCCGCGCCTGACGCCGCGCTGTTCGTCGGCTCCGGCAAGGCCGACGAGATCAAGCTGCTCGTGCAGGCCCACCAGGCTCACACGGTGCTGTTCGACCAGGCCATCTCGCCGGCCCAGCAGCGCAACCTGGAACGCGTGCTCGGCGTGCCCGTGGCCGACCGCACGGCGCTGATCCTCGAGATCTTCGCCGCCCGCGCGCAGAGCCACGAAGGCAAGCTGCAGGTGGAGCTCGCGCGGCTGCAATACCTGGCCACGCGCCTGGTGCGCCGCTGGAGCCACCTGGAGCGCCAGAGCGGCGGCATCGGCATGCGCGGCGGCCCCGGCGAGGCGCAGATCGAGCTGGACCGTCGCATGATCGACGACCGCATCAAGAAGACGAAGGAGCGCCTGAAGCAGGTGCAGAAGCAGCGCAGCACGCAGCGCCGCTCGCGCTCGCGCAATGGCGTCTTCAAGGTCTCGCTGGTCGGCTACACGAACGCCGGCAAGAGCACGCTGTTCAATGCGTTGACCAAGGCGCGTGCCTACGCTGCCAACCAGCTGTTCGCCACGCTGGACACGACGACCCGCTCGCTCTACCTGGAGCAGGCCGGCGCCAGCGTCTCGCTGTCCGATACGGTCGGCTTCATCCGCGACCTGCCGCACAAGCTCGTCGAGGCCTTCCGCGCGACGCTGCAGGAGGCAGCCGATGCCGACCTGCTGCTGCATGTGGTCGACGCTTCCAGCCCGGTCCTGGAAGAGCAGATGGCCGAGGTGGAGCGCGTGCTGGCCGAGATCGGTGCGGCCGATGTGCCGCAGATCCTCGTCTACAACAAGCAGGACCTGCTGGCCCAAGACCAGCGCCCGCGCGACATCGTCGACGCCGTGTTGCGTCCCGCCGGCAGCACGAGCCCGACGCCGCGCGTCTTCGTCAGCTCGCTGGATGGCAGCGGCCTGAACGAACTTCGCGATCTCATTGCGGCGGCCATGAAGGTCGAGCCCTTGATTCCCGACGAGCGGGACCCACGTTTCGACGCTGAGCCGTCGGACGACTCCGAGCCCTCTTCCCCAGAAGACCCATCACAGGCATGAGCAGCACTTCCCACACTCCGCCCCGCAGCCCTTGGGCACAGCGTCTGCTGACGCCGATCGCACGAGCCGCGGGCCGGCTGCTGAACAACGGCCGCAACGACGGCCCGCCCGATCTCGACGAGCTCTGGCGCGACTTCAACCGCAAGCTCTCGGGCCTGTTCGGTGGTCGCGGTGGCGGCACGTCGGGTGGCGGTGCCGGTGGCGGCACGCCTGACATGAAGGGCGCCGGCATCGGCCTCGGCCTCATCGCGGGTGTCGTTGCACTGGGCTGGCTGTCGAGCGGCTTCTTCATCGTCCAGGAAGGCCAGCAAGGCGTGGTGACGTCCTTCGGCAAGTACAGCAAGACGGTCGAGGCCGGCTTCCAGTGGCGCCTGCCCTATCCCTTCCAGGCACACGAGATCCAGCCGGTCTCGCAGTTGCGCCAGGTTGAGGTGGGTCGCAGTTCGGTCGTCTCCGCCACCGGCCTGCGCGATTCGTCCATGCTGACGCAGGACGAGAACATCGTGGACATCCGCTTCACCGTGCAGTTCACCATCCGTGACCTGCGCGACTTCCTGTTCGAGAACCGCGACGCGGAACAGGCCGTGCTGCTGGCCGCCGAATCGGCCGTTCGCGAGATCGTCGGCAAGAGCACGATGGATTCGGTGCTCTACGAGCAGCGCGACGCCATCGCCGCCGACCTCGTCAAGTCCATCCAGGCCCAGCTGGACCGGTTGAAGGCCGGCATCCAGATCAAGAACGTCAACGTGCAGAGCGTGCAGCCGCCCGAGCAGGTGCAGGCCTCGTTCGAGGACGCCTTCAAGGCCGGCCAGAACCGCGAGCAGACCAAGAACGAGGCCCAGGCCTACGCCAACCAGGTCGTGCCGCAGGCGCAGGGCGAAGCCGCCAAGCTGCATGAGCAGGCCGAGGGCTATCGCGCCCGTGTCATCGCCACGGCCGAGGGCGACGCCAACCGCTTCAAGAGCGTGTTTGCCGAGTACCAGAAGGCGCCGCAGGTCACGCGCGACCGCATCTACATCGACACGATGCGGCAGGTCTACAGCAACGTCAGCAAGGTCATGGTGGACAGCCGCAGCGGCTCGAACATGCTCTACCTGCCGCTGGACAAGCTGCTGCAGCAGGGCAGCAGCGGCAGCGTGACGGTGTCCCCGCCGCAGGCGACGACCACCGTGCCCGAGCCGCAGCCCGCCACCCCCAGCGACCTGCGCAGCCGTGACAACCAGCGCAGCCGCGACGGCCGCTGATCGAGGACGCAACCCATGAACCGTATTGCCGCCATCGTCGCCGGCGCCCTCGTCGCGCTGATGCTGTTGTCCTCCACGCTCTTCATCGTCGACCAGCGCCAGTTCGCCGCCGTCTACGCTTTGGGAGAGATCAAGGAAGTCATCACCGAGCCGGGCCTGAAGTTCAAGCTGCCGCCGCCGTTCCAGAACGTCGTGATGCTTGACCGCCGCGTGCAGACGCTCGACAGCCCGGAGTCGCGCCCGATCTTCACCGCCGAGAAGAAGAGCCTCGTCATCGACTGGCTCATCAAGTGGCGCATCACCGAGCCGCGTCAGTTCATCCGCAACAACGGCGCCGACATCCGCAACATCGAGAACCGCCTCGCGCCCATCGTGCAGGCCGCCTTCAACGAGGAAGTGACCAAGCGCACCGTGCTGGCCGTGCTGGCCACCGAGCGGGAGAAGGTCATGAACGACGTGCGCAAGCGCCTGGCCGATGAGGCCAAGCAGTTCGGCATCGAGGTGGTCGACGTGCGCATCAAGCGCGTGGACTTCGCCTCGAGCATCACGGATTCGGTCTACCGCCGCATGCAGTCCGAACGCCAGCGCGTGGCGGCCGAGGCTCGCTCCACCGGCGCTGCCGAGGGCGAGAAGATCAAGGCCGAGGCCGATCGCCAGCGCGAAATCATCGTCGCCGAGGCGACGCGCGACGCGCAGAAGATCATGGGTGAGGGCGATGCCAAGGCAACGTCGATCTACGCCGAGGCCTTCGGCCGTGACCCGCAGTTCGCCCAGTTCTACCGCTCGCTGGAGGCCTACCGCGCGAGCTTCCGCAGCAAGAGCGATGTGATGGTCCTCGACCCGAACAGCGAGTTCTTCAAGGCCATGCGCGGCAGCGGCCCCGCCCCGGCAGCAGCGCCAGCGCGCAAGTGAGCGAACTGCTCGCGGCATTCGCGCTGATGCTGATCATCGAAGGTCTCATGCCCTTCATCAGCCCGGTGCGGTGGCGCGAGTTCTTCAGCCGGATCCTGGCGATGAGCGATGGGCAGATCCGCTTCATCGGCCTGGCCAGCATGCTGCTCGGCCTGTCTGGTCTGCTGTGGTTGCGCTGATCTGAGGGCTGGCCGGCGAGGGCGCCGGTAGAATGCCTTTTTTAACCGCCTCCCCGCGCCCATGTCCTCTGCTTGGCTGCTGCCCGAGCACATCGCCGATGTCCTGCCTTCCCAGGCACGCCGCATCGAAGAGCTGCGTAGAGAACTGCTCGACATGGCCCGCAGCTACGGCTGCGAACTGGTCATTCCGCCGTTGCTGGAGCATCTCGACTCCCTGCTATCCGGCACGGGCAGCGGCTCCGAGATCAAGCTCTTCCAGCTGGTCGACCAGCTCTCCGGCCGCTCCCTCGGCGTGCGCGCCGACACGACGCCACAGGTGGCCCGCATCGATGCCCATCTGCTGAACCGCCAGGGCGTGACGCGGCTTTGCTACTGCGGCCCCGTCGCGCACACCCGGCCCGACGGCCTCAACACCAGTCGTGAGCCCTTGCAGTTCGGCGTCGAGATCTACGGCCACGCCGGCCTCGAGGCCGATCTGGAAGTGCAAGACCTGGCCCTGGATGCGCTGCGCCGCGCCGGGCTGACCGGCGTCATGCTCGACCTCGGCGATGCCCGGCTGCTGCAGGGTGTGCTCGATGGCGTCAATCTCTCTGCCGAGACCCTGGAGGCGCTCACTGCCGCGCTTGCGGCCAAGGACGTGTCGGCGCTCGCCGAACTGGCGGCCGGCATGCCCGCGGCGACGCGCGATGCGCTGCTGGTGCTGCCCACGCTGTTCGGCGGCAGAGAGGTGCTGGCCGAGGCGGCGCGCCGGCTGCCGGATCATCCCCTCGTCAAGGCTGCGCTCGCGGACCTGGACTGGCTGGCCGGTCATCTGGCCGCGGTCCACCCGGAGGTCAGCCTCGGCTTCGACCTGGCGGACCTGCAGGGCTATGCCTACTACACCGGCATCCGCTTTGCCGCCTACGCCGCGGGTTGTTCGGACGCGGTGCTGCGCGGCGGGCGCTACGACGAGGTTGGGGCCGTCTTTGGCCGCCGCCGCCCGGCCGCAGGCTTCAGTCTGGACCTGAAGACACTCGTCACGCTGGTGCCGGCAACCCCGCTGCGCGCCGCGGTGCGCGCTCCCTGGGGCGAGGACGCTTCGCTGCGCCAGGCCGTGCGCGCGCTGCGCGGGCAGGGCGAAACGGTGGTGTGCGTCCTGCCCGGCCATGAGCATGAAGCCGATGAATTCGACTGTGACCGCGAACTGGTTCGTGATCACGCTGACTGGGTCGTCCGTGCGCTCTGAGCGCGGCGACCCTTCCCAATCCCAAAGTTAAGCAGGCAATCCAAATGCAGAGCCAAACCGCGCGTGGACGCAATGTGGTCGTCGTCGGCACCCAGTGGGGTGACGAAGGCAAGGGCAAGGTCGTCGACTGGATGACTGACCACGCCCAGGGCGTCGTGCGCTTCCAGGGCGGCCACAACGCCGGCCACACGCTGGTCATCAAGGGCGTGAAGACGGCGCTGCAGCTCATCCCCAGCGGCATCATGCGCGACGGCGTGGCCTGCTACATCGGCAACGGCGTCGTTGTCGATCCGACCCATCTGCTCGGCGAGATCGAGCGTCTCGAGGCCGCCGGTGTCGAGGTGCGTTCGCGCCTGTTCATCAGCGAGTCCTGCCCGCTGATCCTGCCCTTCCACGTGGCAGTCGACAAGGCGCGCGAGGCGCTGCGCGAGACGGATGGCAGCGGCAAGATCGGCACGACGGGCAAGGGCATCGGCCCGGCCTACGAGGACAAGGTCGCGCGCCGCGCGCTGCGCGCCCAGGATCTGAAGCACCCCGATCGCTTCGCCAAGAAGCTGCGCGAATTGCTGAACCTGCACAACTTCGCGCTGGGCGGCTATCTGCACGGCGAGACGCTGGCCTTCGAGCCCATCTTCGAACAGGCGATGAAGATGGCCGAAGCCATCAAGCCCATGCTGGCCGACGTCGGCTACCTGATCCACAAGGCGTCCAAGGCCGGCGCCAACATCCTGTTCGAAGGCGCCCAGGGCACGCTGCTGGACATCGACCACGGCACCTATCCCTACGTCACATCCAGCAACTGCGTGGCCGGCAACGCGGCTGCCGGTGCCGGCGTCGGCCCGCAGATGCTGCACTACATGCTGGGCATCACCAAGGCGTATACGACCCGCGTCGGCTCGGGCCCCTTCCCGACCGAACTGGACTGGGAAGTGCCCGGCACCGTCGGCTACCACCTGTCCACCGTCGGCCAGGAGCGCGGCACCGTCACCGGCCGGGCGCGTCGCTGCGGCTGGCTGGACGCCGCGGCGCTGAAGCGTTCCACGATCATCAACGGCATCACCGGGCTGTGCCTGACCAAGCTCGACGTGCTGGACGGCCTGGCCGAGATCAAGGTCTGCGTCGGCTACGAGCTGAACGGCCGGCAGATCGACATCCTGCCGCTGGATGCCGACGAGATCGTCGCCTGCACGCCCATCTTCGAGACCTTCCCCGGCTGGACGGAAACGACGTTCGGCACGACCTCCTGGGACGCGCTGCCCGCCAATGCGCGCGCCTATCTGAAGCGTGTCGAGGAGGTCATCGGCGCGCCCATCGACATGGTTTCCACCGGCCCGGATCGCGAGCACACCATCGTGCTGCGCCACCCCTATTCCGCCTGACCCACCCAATCCACGGAGACGCCCCACCATGCTGACCGACGACGGCAAACACCTCTACGTGTCCTGGGACGAGTACCACCTGCTGACCGAGCGTCTGGCGCTCAAGGTGCACGCCTCGGGCTGGCAGTTCGACCAGATCCTGTGCCTGGCCCGCGGCGGCATGCGCCCGGGCGACGTGCTGTCGCGCGTGTTCGACAAGCCGCTGGGCATCATGTCCACCAGTTCCTACCGTGCCGAGGCCGGCACCATCCAGGGCCGGCTGGACCTGGCCAAGTACATCACCATGCCCAAGGGCGAACTGGCCGGCCGGGTGCTGCTGGTGGACGACCTGGCCGACTCCGGCGTCACGCTGAAGGCCGTGGTGGAGCGGTTGCGCGGCATGCCGTCGATCCAGGAACTGCGCTCGGCTGTCATCTGGACGAAGAAGGTGTCGGGCTACACCCCGGACTACTACGTCGAGATGCTGGAAACCTCGCCGTGGATTCATCAGCCGTTCGAGGAGTACGACGGCATGGGGCCGGAAGCGCTGGCGAAGAAGTTCGTCGTTTGAGGACGGCTTCGTGGCGCGGATCGAAGAAGAACCTCGGTTTGTGCCACCACTCGACGAAGGGCCCATCGAGGGCCCATCGCCCGGGACTCGGTCACGTACCGCGACCCCGGCGGCCGGCCCCGCGCCACAGGCGCGTGACCTTCGTCGAGGCGTCGGACAAGCCACTGGCTTGTCCTCGGTCCACTACGACGCGCCTTTCGAGTCCTCTCCTGGGCACCAAAGAAAAATGGCCGGCGCTTGCGCGTCGGCCATTTTTCTTTTGTTTGGTGCCCAGGAGAGGACTCGAACCTCCACGGAGTTACCCGCTAGTACCTGAAACTAGTGCGTCTACCAATTCCGCCACCTGGGCAAGGTGCTCAAAACTTCTGGTTGAAGTCCTGAGCCGTTTCAGGAAAACAGAGACTATATCATCAAAAACTTGAAGAACGCTAACAGCTCGCCTAAGGGCGAAGGCGCCGGCTTGCTCGGCGAGGTCGAAGGCACGTTGCAGGGGCACCGGGACGGCCATGGCTTCCTGATTCCCGACGACGGCTCGGCAGACGTCTACCTGTCATCGCAGGAGACGCACACCGTCATGCATGGCGACCGCCTGCGTGTGAGGGTCGTGCGCTTCGACAAGCGTGGCCGCCCGGAAGGCAAGGTGCTGGAAATCCTGGAGCGCAAGAAGCGGCCGCTCATCGGCCGACTGCTGCTGGAGTCCGGCATCTGGCTCGTCGCCCCTGAAGACCGGCGCATGGGGCAGGACATCCTCATTCCGAAGAACGGCATTGCCAATGCGACCGCGGGGCAGGTGGTCGCCGTCGAGCTGACCGAGCCGCCGTCGCTGTATTCGCAGCCGGTCGGCCGCGTCGTCGAGGTGCTGGGCGAGATCGACGACCCCGGCATGGAGATCGAGATCGCCGTGCGCAAGTACGACGTGCCGCACCGCTTCAGCCCGGAAACGCTGGCGCAGTCCGCCAAGCTGCCCGAGAAGATGCGCGCCGCCGACCTGAAGGGCCGCGTCGACCTGCGCGACGTGCCCCTCGTCACCATCGACGGCGAGGACGCGCGCGATTTCGACGATGCCGTCTACTGCGAGCCCTTCAAGCAGGGCCGTGGCAAGAAGGCCATCGAGGGCTGGCGCCTGCTGGTCGCCATCGCCGACGTGTCGCACTACGTCAAGCCCGGCGAGCCGCTGGATGCCGATGCCTACGAGCGCGCCACGTCCGTCTACTTTCCGCGCCGCGTCATCCCGATGCTGCCGGAGAAGCTCTCCAACGGCCTGTGCTCGCTGAACCCGTATGAAGACCGGCTCAGCATGGTCTGCGACATGCTCGTCTCCACCGACGGCACCGTCAGCGCCTACCAGTTCTACCCGGCCGTCATCAGCTCGCACGCCCGCTTCACCTACACCGAGGTGGCGGCCATCCTGGCCAACACGCATGGCCCGGAGGCGGCCAAGCGGCGCGAGCTGGTGCCGCATCTGCTGCATCTGCACGAGGTCTACCGGGCGCTGCTTGCCGAGCGCGGCCGCCGCGGTGCCATCGACTTCGAGACCACGGAGACGCAGATCGTCTGCGACGACAACGGGCGCATCGAGAAGATCATCCCGCGCACCCGCAACGACGCGCACCGGCTGATCGAGGAGGCCATGCTGGCCGCCAACACCTGCTCGGCCGACTTCATCGAATCCAACAAGCATCACGCGCTGTTCCGCGTGCACGAAGGCCCGACGCCGGAGAAGCGCACGACGCTGCAAAACTATCTGCGCTCGCTCGGCATCGGCATGGGCGTTTCCGACGACCCGACGCCGCGCGAGTTCCAGCAGATCGCCCAGGCCACCAAGGACCGCCCGGACGCGCAGCAGATCCACACCATGCTGCTGCGCTCGATGCAGCAGGCCATCTACACCGGCACCAACTCCGGCCACTTCGGCCTGGCCTACCCGGCGTACACGCACTTCACCAGCCCGATCCGCCGCTACCCGGACCTGCTGGTCCACCGTGTCATCAAGTGCCTGCTCGCAGGCAAGAAGTACACGCTGGACGCCAGCAAGATGAACGTGCCCCAGGCGCCCAAGCGGCCCGGCCGCGCGGCGCCGCCCAACCCGGCAGAGGCCCGCAACGAGGCCGAGCGCTGGGAAGTCGTCGGCGCGCATTGCAGCGCCAATGAGCGCCGTGCGGACGAGGCGAGCCGCGACGTCGAGGCGTGGCTGAAGTGCCGCTACATGCGCGACCGGCTCGGCGAGGAATTCGCCGGCACCGTCAGCGCCGTCACGTCGTTCGGCCTGTTCGTGCAACTGGACGCGCTCTACGTCGAAGGCCTGGTGCACATCACCGAACTGGGCGGCGAGTACTACCGCTTCGACGACGTGCGCCAGGAGCTGCGCGGCGAACGCACCGGCATCCGCTATGCCACCGGCGCGCGCGTGCAGGTGCAGGTCAGCCGGGTCGACCTGGACGGCCGCCGCATCGACTTCCGCCTCGTGCGCGACGGCGAAGACGCCCGATCAGCGAGCCGCGGTGCCGGTGCCAAGGCGACGGGCAAGGCCGCGGGCAAACCGCCCGCCAGAAAGCGCGCGCCGAAGACGGCCGTCGAGACGCTGGAAGACGTGCGCCAGACCGACCGCGACGTCAAGCAAAGCCGCAAGGCCGTCGTCGCGGCGCTGCACCCGGTCAAGGCCGCGCAGCAGGCCGCCAAGCGCGCGGCCGGCAAGGCGGCCAAGAAGACCACCGCCAAGCCGGCACCGCGCAAGCGTCGCTGAGTTCTCGCTGAGGTCTCGCTGAGGCTCAGCGCCGTGCAGCCAGGCGCTCGATGAGGGCGCCGGCGCGCAGCACGCCGTCCACTTCGCCGGCACGGCCGTGGGCCTCCACGCCGGCGCAGGCGACGGCGTGGGCCACCGCGGCGGGCTGTTGAGCCCACAGGCCGCCGAGCCAGCCGGCCAGCACGTCACCGCTCCCCGCGGTGGCGAGTGCCGGCCCGCCGCTGGCGCAGATGGCCGGGCGCTCGCCTTGCGAGGCGATCACGCTGCCCGAACCCTTCAGCACGACGGTGCAGTTCAAGCGCGCCGCCAGGTCCCGGGCGGCGGCAAGACGGTCGGCCTGCACGCTCGTGACATCCGTGCCCAGCAGGCGCGCGGCTTCCAGCGGATGCGGCGTCAGCAGCGACGAGCCCGGCGAGCGCGCCAGGAGCAGATCACGCAGCGCACTGTCGCCGGCGATGGCATTCAACGCGTCAGCGTCCAGCACCAGTCGAGGCAGGGTCCGCAGCAGCGAGGGCAGGGCCGCAGCGATGCCTGTGCCGGCGCCGCAACCGATGACGCCGACCGCCTGCGGCACATTCGCCAGCCGGCCGCGCATCAGCTCGGGTCGCCCCGGGTCGGCCACCTCGTCGGCGGGCAGACCGAGCAGGTCGAGATAGACGCGGCCGGCGCCGCAGGCGAGCGCCGCCCGGGCCGCCAGGCGGGCTGCGCCCTGCATGCCCGGCGCGCCACCGACGATGAGCACCTGTCCATGACTGCCCTTGTGGCTGGTCGGGCTGCGCGGCAGTGGCGGCGCAGGCCCGAGCAGCTCGGCCGTTGGCGCCTCGTCAGGCGCGACGCCCAGGTCGTCGAACCAGATCCGTCCCGCGTGCGCCCGGCCCTCGCCGGTGACCAGGCCGGGCTTGAGCGTCAGCAGCGTCAACGTGTGGCTGGCGCGCACGGCCTGGTCGCCCGCGGGCTGGCCGGTGTCGGCGCGCAGGCCGCTGGGCAGGTCGACCGCGAGGATGGGCGCTCCGCAGGCCTGCATGGCAGCGATTACGCCGAGCAGTTCGCGTGACGGCGCGCGGTTCAGCCCGAGGCCCAGCAGGGCGTCGATGACGAGGGCGGGGCGCTCGGGCGCATCGTGGCCGACATGCACCGGAACGCCGGCTTGCACCAGCCGCCGCGCTGCGACGTGGCCGTCGCCACCGTTGTTGCCAGGGCCGCACACCACCCAGACCGGCCCGCTGCCGCGTCGCAGCGCCAGCGCGAGCTTGGCCACTGCCAGGCCGGCGCGTTCCATCAGGTCGGGCGAATGCAGCAGGGCACGCGCCTCGATGCGCCGGCTGGCGGCAACATCGAACAGCGGCAGGGCGGTGGTGGTGGGCAGCAGCGGGTGCATGCCCGGGAGCTTAGGCCAGGCGCTGTGGGCCGAGCGGGCCGATGT
>SEEY01000595.1 GCA_004211235.1 Rubrivivax sp. | reverse complement strand
GTGCGCATCGTTGCCGATGACGGCAATGCGCCGACCTGCTGCGCTACTGCCCGGTATGCGACGGCTACGAACACCGCGGCCGGCGCATTGCCGTCATCGGCAACGATGCGCACGGCGCCCGCGAGGCCGCCTTCCTGTTGAACTTCAGCGCCGACGTGTGCTTCGTCGGCCTGCCGGGCGGCAATGAGGAACTGCGGTCACAACTGCGCGAAGCGGGTGTCCGCGAACTGCCAGGCAGGCCGACGCAGCTCGTGCTCGGCCCGGCGGGGGACGTCACCGTGCAGATGGACGACGGCGCCGGTCATCGGTTCGACGTGCTCTACGCGGCGCTCGGAGTCGACCCCTGCGTGGCGCTGGCGGCCGGCCTCGGCGCCCGGCTGGACGAGCAGCAGAATGTCGTCACCGACGCCCATGGGCGCACCAGCGTCGACGGGCTCTACGCCGCAGGCGACGTGGTGAGCGGGCTGGACCAGATCGGCGTCGCGGTCGGCCAGGCGGCAATCGCCGCGACCGCCATTCACAACAGCCTGTAGCTCGCGGCACGGGCAGCCGGCGCCTGGCCTTCCGGCTGCTTCACCGCCCCTCGGCACCGGCACGAAAAGCGCACCGCAAGCGCGAAGTCGGCGCTCAAGAACGGGGCACGGACCCGCTTCGGTGCATGCTCGGACGCTGCGGCCCGACGGGCGGTTCGATCCCGCCTGACGGTCAGTCTGCCGGGCGTCAGCGGGCCGAATCGCTCCCGGGATTCGCAAGCACGGCGGCCCGCCAATCGCTGGCACGGCTCATGCTCATGATGACTTGTCATAACGAGTTGGACGGTCATGAGCAAAGGCGCTCTTGCAGCAACGAGACCCCTGACGCTGGTTCCCACGCCCGAGGCGGCGGGCAGCCGCCAGGTGAAGGCCTCGTCACCGGTGCCGCTGTACACGCAGATCAAGGAGATCCTGCGCGCACGCATCCTCGACGGCAGCTACCAGCCGCATCAGCAGATGCCGTCGGAGAGCGAAATGATGGCCGCCTTCGACGTCAGCCGCATCACCGTGCGGCAGGCGCTGAACGACCTGCAGAACGAGGGCCTGATCTTCCGCATCCACGGCAAGGGCACCTTCGTCTCCAAGCCCAAGGCCTTTCAGGACCTGGGGCGTCTGCAGGGCTTCGGCGAGGCGATGCGGCAGATGGGCTACGAGACCTACGCCCGCGTGCTGTCCATCAAGTCGGTCACGCCATCACCGCAGGTGGCCGAGAAGCTGCAGCTGCCCAAACGCGCCAAGGTCACCGAGCTGCAGCGCGTGCGCTTCCTGAACCGCGAGCCGATCTCGCTGGACGTCACCTACGTGCCGGCGGCCATCGGCCAGCGCCTGGCCCGTGAAGACCTGGCCGCACGCGACGTCTTCGTCATCCTGGAGAACGACTACGGCCTGGCGCTCGGCCATGCCGAGCTGCAGATCGGCTCCACGCTGGCCGACGAGGCGCTGGCAGCCCAGCTCAAGGTCGAGGCCGGCTCGCCGGTGCTCTTCATCGAGCGCACGACGCATACCGCCGATGGCGCGCCCATCGACTACGAACACCTCTATTACCGCGGTGACGCCTTCCAGTACAAGGTGCGCGTCGATCGCGTACCCGTCTCAGAACGAGCCTCTTGAGGAGAGCCTGCACATGAACACGATCGAAACCGAATACGACCTCGTCATCGTTGGCGGCGGCACCGGCGGGCCGATGGCCGCGGTGAAGGCCAAGGAGAAGAACCCCAAGCTGCGCGTGCTGGTGCTCGACAAGGCCAACGTCAAGCGCAGCGGCGCCATCAGCATGGGCATGGACGGCCTGAACAACGCCGTCATCCCCGGCCACGCCACACCCGAGCAGTACACCAAGGAGATCACGGTCGCCAACGACGGCATCGTCGACCAGAAGGGTGTCTACGCCTACGCGGCCAACAGCTTCCCGATGATCGAGGAGCTGGACCGCTGGGGCATCAAGTTCGAGAAGGACGAGACCGGCGACTACTCGGTGCGCAAGGTCCACCATCTGGGCAGTTATGTGCTGCCGATGCCGGAGGGCCACCACATGAAGCGGGTGCTCTACCGGCAGCTGAAAAGAGCGCGCGTCGAGATCACCAACCGCGTCGTCGCGACAAGGCTGCTGACCGGCCCGGACGGCGCGGTCGCCGGTGTGATGGGCTTCGACTGCCGCACCGCCGACTTCCACGTCATCAAGGCCAAGGCCGTCGTCATCTGCACCGGCGCCGCCGGGCGCCTCGGCCTGCCGGCCAGCGGCTACATGTTCGGCACCTACGAGAACCCGACCAACTGCGGCGAGGGCCATGTGATGGCCTATCACGCAGGCGCCGAGCTGACCAACCTCGAGTGCTTCCAGATCAACCCGCTGATCAAGGACTACAACGGCCCGGCCTGCGCCTACGTGACCGGCCCGTTCGGCGGCTACACCTCCAACAACGCCGGCCAGCGCTTCATCGAGTGCGACTACTGGAGCGGCCAGATGATGATGGAGTTCTTCAACGAACTCGAAGGCGGCCGCGGCCCGGTGTTCCTGAAGCTCGACCACCTGGCTGAAGAAACGATCAGCGAGATCGAGCACATCCTGCACACCAACGAGCGCCCGAGCCGCGGCCGCTTCCACGAAGGCCGCGGCACCGACTACCGCAAGCAGATGATCGAGATGCACATCTCGGAGATCGGCTTCTGCAGCGGCCACAGCGCCTCCGGCATCTGGACGAACGAGCGCGGCGAGTGCTCCATCCCCGGCCTGTACGCGGCCGGCGACTGCGCCAGCATCCCGCACAACTACATGCTCGGCGCCTTCGTCTACGGCAAGTTCTGTGGCGAGAACGCGGCCGACTACGTCAGCGGCATCTCCCAGCCCGCCATCGACGCCGGCCAGGTGGAAAAGGAGAAGGCCCGCGTCTACGCGCCGCTCGGCAAGACCGAGGGCCT
>SEEY01000594.1 GCA_004211235.1 Rubrivivax sp. | reverse complement strand
GTGCTGGCGAAGCCCGGCGCCTACCTGCTGGCCTGCCACATCCACAGCTCCATGCGTGGCCATGTCTACGTCGCCGACACGCCCTGGGCCAAGCTCGGCGGCGAGGACGGCAAGGTGCTGCTGCAGGGCCTGCCCGAGGGCCCGGTGCGCGTGCGCATCTGGCATCCGGATCAGCTCATCGACGGCGCCCCGACAGCGGTCCAGATTGCCGCCGGCGCCAATGCGGTGACGATCACGACGCAGATCGTTGCGGCCCGCAAGAAGCGCGCGGCGGCGGCGCCGGACAACAACTACCCCGGCCTCTGAAGCTTTATCCGGCGAACGGGTTGGCGGTCGCGAACCACAGGCCGATGCCCGTCGCGATGATGAAGGCGCCGTCTGTCACGCCCACGGCCAGGAAGTACTTGGTCTGCAGCTCCGGCGCGATTTCGGGCTGGCGGGCGATGCCTTCCAGCAGCTTCATGCTGGCCAGGCCGATGCCGAGGCAGGAGCCGAAGGCGGGAATGCAGATCAGCAGGGCGACGGCGAGTGGCAGGGTGTCGGACATGGACTGGACTCCTCGTGTTGATGCCCAGCAGTCTGCGGCGCCGGCGGCAGCGCGTCGATGACCCCCGAGGTCATGAGCCGGCGGCCGGCTCCCGCACCACCGTGACCGTGCAGTCCGACTCCGCCACCACCTGGCTCGACACGCTGCCCAGGTAGCGCCGGATGGCCGAGGCGCCGCGGGCGCCCATGACGATGTGGTCGACGCCGTTGCGGCGCGCGAAATCCACCAGCGCATTGGCCACGTCGGGCGCCTCCAGCACGTGGAAGGTCAGCCGGCCGTCCGCCAGATCCAGGGCCTTGCTGATCGGGCGGGCCCAGTGCTTGAGGGCGATGAGCTGCTTCACGTGCAGGCTCTGGCCGTGCTGGTCGGTCAGGTCGTCGATGCCGATCCGGTTGATCTTCATGACGGCCACGCAGGCCAGCCGCGCGCCGGTTTCTGTCTGCACGATGCGGCGCACGGTCTCACACAACTGCGCCCGCAGCTCGGGCGTGCCGCGGTCCACCTCCACCGCGGCCATGACGATGGGGCTGCGCGCCAGCTGCTCGGCGACCGGCGGCACCGGCGCCGGGTCCGCCCCGAGGGCGAAGAACCAGCGCTTGAGCCGCCGCATCGCGCCGCTGACCTGCAGCTTGCTGGCGCGTGCGGTGAGGGCCACGCCGGTGGGCTCGCGCAGGTCCAGCGCCAGCTGCGCGGCGCTCTGGTAGCGGCGCTCTGGCTGCACTTCCAGGCAGTGCAGGATGACTTCCTGCAGCCACGGTGGCAGGTCAGGGCGGATAGCGCGTGGCGGCACCGGCTCGACGTAGAGCCGCCGGCGCAGGCCGCGCACGGAATCCGGCTGGCCGAAGGGCCGCTCGCCGGTGGCGAGGTGGTAGAGCATCACGCCCAGTGCGAACAGGTCGCTGCGCGGGTCGCTGCGCACGAACTGCACCTGCTCCGGGCTCATGTAGGGCCCGGTGCCCATGGGCAGCGTGAACTCTTCTTCCAGCAGGTCGGGCAGTTGCTCGTGGCGGCTCAGGCCGAAGTCGACCAGCACGGCCGTGCCGTCGGGCCGGAACATGATGTTGCTCGGCTTGACGTCCAGGTGCACCACATGCTGGCGGTGCAGCGCGGCCAGCGCCGTGGCCACCCGGGCGCCGATGTCGGCCACTTCCTCGGCCGGCAGCGGCGCGTCGTCCAGGCGCGGGCGCAGGGTATCGCCGGGGATGCGCTCCATGACGATGTAGGCCCGGCGCGTCCAGTCGCCGCGGGCGACGAAGCGCGGCACGTGCGGTCCGCTCAGTTGCGGCATCAGCATCTGCTCGACCTCGAAGCCGACGATGGTGGCCGGATCCTCGCCGCCCTTGATGCGCGGCACCTTCATCAGCAGCTCCATGCCGTCATCGGCCGCATCTGCGCGCGTGACCAGCCAGAGGTTGGCCATGCCGCCCTGGTGCAGGCGCTGCTTCAACACGAAACCGTCCAGCTCCTGACCGGGCTCCAGCGGCACGAAGCCCGGGCTGGTGAAGGGTGCTGTGGTCGTCATTCGCCGCTCTGCAGGCGCCGGGCCAGACGCTCCGAAATGGCAGTCGGCAGGCTGGTTGCACGCAGCGCCGCGCAGGCTGCCTCGACGTCGTAGGCGACACGCTGGAAGGTGATGCGGGCGTCGTCGAGTTCCGACTTGCCCGGGTCCAGCAGCGCATAGCAGGCGGCCGGGTTGCCGTCGCGCGGCTGGCCGCAGGAGCCGGGGATGGCCAGCCACTGGCGGTGGCCGGGCAGCGGCATCGGCACGCCCGCCAGCGGCTTGAAATCTCCCGCCTTGCCGGTGCCGGACAGGTGATAGAGCATGGGCTCGTGCATGTGGCCGCACACCTGGATGCGCGCATGGCTGGCGTGCAGGCTCTTCACGGCTTCGGCGCGGCCCTGCACGTATTCCCAGCCGTTGGGCTCGAAGGCGTTGGCATGCACGAACAGGCAGTTGCCGGGTTCACCGTGGGCCTGCAGCGGCAGGCGCGCGAGGAAGCGCAGTTGGTCCTCGCTGAGCTGCGCGCCGGTCCAGTCGACAACGGCGCGCGCATCGGGGTGCATGCCGGGCGTGCTGCCGTGAGCGACGGCTTCGTCGTGGTTGCCCTGGATGGCGATGGCGCCGTCAGCGGCCAGGGCCATGACCTCGTCCAACACCCAGGCGGGATCGGCACCATAGCCGACGAAGTCGCCCAGCAACGCAAAGCGGGTCGCGCCCTGGGCGCGCGCATCGGCAAGGACGGCCTCGAAGGCCTGTCGGTTGGCGTGAATGTCGGTGATGAAAGCCCAGCGCATAAGCCGACAGCTTGCCACGGCGCGCTGACGTGGCGCCGACGGGGGTCAAAAGATGGCGAGATCGGGTCGAACGGTCGCCAGCTGGTCGAGCAGGGCGGGCACTGCTCGACC
>SEEY01000593.1 GCA_004211235.1 Rubrivivax sp. | reverse complement strand
GTCACGAACGCCACCTATGTGGCCGGCCAGCTGAGCGCCGTCGAGCTGAACTTCGAGCAGCACTGCGAAGGCGGGAGCGCGGCGCTGCGCGGCCAGGTGAACTGGTATGCCAACGACAGCACGGCGCTGCCCGGGCCGGTCAACCCGCCGCCCTCCACGCTGTGGGCCCCCGCCGCCGGCGCGACGCCCGCGACCGGCAACTACGTCTACCTGCAGAGCGACAGCGGCGACTACATCGGCGCCGGCCGCACCAGCACGTTCACCCAGGCCGACTCGGTCATGAACGTCACCACCGTCGGCGGCCGCGCGACGGTCAGCCTCTCGGGCAACCAGTACTGGAGCGGCGACTTCCAGCCCATGCAGAGCGTGGCCACGCTGCAGCCCGGCTACTACGCCAACCTGCAGCGCTACCCCTTCCACAACCCGGTGCGCGGCGGCCTGAGCTGGAGCGGCGATGGCCGCGGCTGCAACACGCTGACCGGCTGGTTCGTCGTCGACAAGGCGACCTACGTCGACGGCGCGCTGACGGCGCTGGACCTGCGCTTCGAGCAGCACTGCGAGGGCGGCACCGCGGCGCTGCGCGGCAAGGTCCACTGGGACGCCAGCGACCGCACCGCGCCGCCGGGGCCCGTCAACCCGCCGCCCCCGGGCCTGTGGGCACCGGCGGCCGGGGCCACGCCGGCCAGCGGCAGCTATGTCTACCTGACCAGCGACTCGAACGACTACATCGGCGCCGGCCGCAGCTACACCTACACCGGCGCCAATGCGGTGCTGGGCCTGAACCTGGACGGCCGCAAGCTGACCGTGTCGGTGACCGGCAACCAGGGCTGGAGCGGCAACTTCCAGGGCATGAACAGCATCTCGGACCTCAAGCCCGGCTACTACGGCAACCTGCAGCGCTACCCCTTCCACAACCCGACCGCCGGCGGCCTGGACTGGAGCGGCGAAGGGCGCGGCTGCAACACGCTGACGGGCTGGTTCGTCATCGACAGCCTCACCTACACGAACGGCCAGCTGGCGGCGCTCGACCTGCGCTTCGAACAGCATTGCGAAGGCGGTGGCTCGGCATTGCGCGGCAAGATCCACTGGGACGCCAGCGACCGCACGGCGCCGCCCGGGCCGGTGAGCCCGCCGCCGGTAGGGCTGTGGCTGCCGAGCGCCAGCGCCATGCCGGCCAGCGGCAGCTTCGTCTACCTGACCAGCGACCAGAACGACTTCATCGGCCAGGGCGGCAGCTACACCTACACCGGCAGCAATGCGACCCTGCGGGTGACCAGCAATGGCCGACGGCTCAGCGTGACGGTGAGCGGCGTGCAGGCATGGACCGGCGACTTCCAGGCCATGAACGGCCTGGACCGCCTGCAGGCCGGCTACTACGGCAATCTCCAGCGCTATCCGTTCAACAACCCGACCACGGGTGGCATGAGCTGGAGCGGCGAGGGCCGAGGCTGCAACATGCTGTCGGGCTGGTTCGTCATCGACAGCATCACCTACGTGAACTACGAGCTGGCCGCGGTGGACCTGCGCTTCGAGCAGCACTGCGAAGGGGGCACGGCGGCGCTGCGCGGCAGGATCCGCTGGGTGCCGTAGCCACCCCGCGCGCTAGGAGCGCTCGGCCAGGAAGCGGCGCAGGGCCGAGGTGCGCGGCCGGCCGAACAACGCCTTCGGCGTGCCGGATTCGTGGACCCGGCCCTCGTGCAGAAAGACGACGCGGTCCGCGTTGCCTGCCAGGCCCGGATCGTCCGTGGCGAGCAGCACCGCGAGGCCGTCCCCCGCCAGCGCCCGAAGCGCCATCCCGACCTCGCCCGCCTGCTCGCGGTCTGCCGGAGACGTGAGGTCGTCGCACAGCAGCACCACGGGCTCCGGCGCCAGCGCGCGGGCGATGACGACGCGCTGCCGCTGCGCAGGCGACAGCTGGCCGGGCAGCCTGTCGAAGGACTCGGCCATGCCCAGCCGCGCCAGCAGCTCGCGCGCCTGGCCGGCCGCGCCCGGCCGCTGCGCCAGCGCCGGCGCGAGCATCAGGTTCAGCCCCACGCTCAGGTGCGGCAGCAGGTTCAGGCCCTGGAAGATGAGGTTGACCGGCTGGCGCGGCGCCGACGGTTCGGGCGGCGGCCGGCCCTGCACGCTCACCGTGCCGGACTGAAAACGCTCCCGCCCAGCCACGCAGCGCAGCAAGGTGCTTTTGCCCGCGCCGCGCCCGCCGATGACGGCGACGATCTCGCCGCAGTTGAGGGTCAGGTCGACGCCGCAAAGCGCCTCCTGATTGCCATAACGCTTGTACAGCGCGGTAACGCTTACGAGAGGTTCCGCTGCTGCAACCATGTAAGGGTCATCTTCGAAAACTGCCGCCATGCCCATGCAAGGCATGCCGCAGCTTCCGTGCCAGGCGCGCGACACCGGCTGCTGCCTGCGGGCAGGCGGGTCGACTGCACACCGCGCGGGCGGGCCGGCACCCGGGTGGGCCAGCGGCACCAGGGCAGTGCCCGTGGCGGCCTGCTGACGCGATGGCGCTGGGGATGCAGGCGCTAGTCGTGCAGCGACGACAGGAACTGCTTGAGCTCCGGCGTGCGCGGCGCACTGAAGAGCTCGGCCGGCGGGCCGATCTCGTGCACCCGACCCTGGTGCATGAAGATGACGCGGTCGGCCACCTTGCGGGCGAAGCTCATCTCGTGCGTGACCATCATCAGCGTCATGCCCTCCTCGGCCAGCGCCTCGACAACGCGCAGCACCTCGCCCACCAGCTCCGGGTCGAGCGCCGACGTGATCTCGTCGCACAGCAGCACGGCCGGCTCCATGGCCAGCGCGCGGGCGATGGCCACGCGCTGCTGCTGGCCGCCGGACAGTTGCTCCGGCATGGCGTTGAACTTCTCGGCCAGGCCGACGCGGCGCAGCAGCCGCGTGGCATGCTCGGCGGCGTGGTTGGGGCTGTGCTTCTTCACCAGCATGGGGGCCAGC
>SEEY01000592.1 GCA_004211235.1 Rubrivivax sp. | reverse complement strand
GGCCCACTGCAGCACGCAGTTCGTGGTGAGCCTGCGCCGGCTGGGCCTGAGCCAGCAGCGCTTCGCCGAGCCACAGCCGCAGCATCGCCTCTCGGTACAACCACAGTCCGTCGGCCGGGTGCCGCTGCCGCACGGGCATGATCTCCGCCAGCGCTTCCTGGAACGTGCGCAGGGCGGCAGAGAACTCCCCTCGCCACAACAGCGCCTTGCCAAGATAACTCAGGGTGTTGGCCAGCTCGGCAGTGGGCGAGTCACGGCGGGCCGGCTCCAGGGCCGCCAGCGCCCGCCGCTTGAGCGCAATCGACTGACTGAAGGCTTTCTCGGCTTCCTGCACGCTCCCCATATCCAGCGCAACGCTGCCCAGGTTGGTGTTGGCATAGGAAAGCTCCACCACCGCGTCGATGTCCTGCGGCAGAGCCTTGAGCCAGCGCTGGCTCACCGCCCGGTAATCCTCCAGCGCCGCCAGCCCCGCCAGCCGATCACGCTTGAGCAGCAGGGCCTGCCCGACCCAGAACGCCGCAGCACCCTGCGCCTTGCGCCACGCCGCCGTCAGCGCTGCCTCCGGCGGGTCGCCATCGAGCAGCGCCCGAGCGGCGCGCAGGGGCTCCAGCGCTGCATCCAGGTCGCCGCGCGACACGCGCACTTCGCCGATGACCGTCAGTGCCCTGGCCCGGCTCAGCTTCTCCTGCGGGCGCGCGGTGGCGGCATCGCGAAGATGATCCAGCGCCTTGCTGCCGACGCTGTCCAGCAGCTCCAGCCGGCCGATGGGGCGCAGCTTGTCGGCAAAGTCGCCCAGCATGTAGGTCAGCAGATCGTCGGACTGCTGGCGGCGCTGCTCGGCCTGCTGTTCCGCGGCCTCGGCGCGGCGCGCCTGCAGCGCGCTCACCGTCGTCAGGGTCACCAGTGCCAGCACCGCGGCAGAGCCCGCGGCCACGGCCAGGCGATGCCGCCGCACGAAGCGGCTGAGCACATAGAGCCGGCTGTCCGGCCGGGCGCTGATGGGCTCGTGGGCCAGCCAGCGCTGGAGTTCGTCGGCCAGCGCCTGCGCGTTCGTGTAGCGCTCCGTGGGCGACTTCTTCAGCGCCTTGGCGACGATGGTGTCCAGATCGCCACGCAGCTGCTTCGCGTCGCGGGCGAGGGCTGCATCGCCCTGCCCTGCGGCGGCATCGGACAACCGGCGCGGCACATGCTCGACGACGGCCTTGAGCCGGTCGAGCTGGGTGTGCGTGTCGTCGGCCGTCGGGTGGCTGCCACCCAGCAAGAGGTAGAGCAGTACGCCCAGCGCATAGACGTCGGTGGCCGTCGTCACATCGGCCTGCTGCACCTGCTCGGGCGCGGCGAACTGCGGCGTGAAGGCGCTGCCGGCGCGCTGCGTCAGCTCGGTGGCGGCAGCGCCCTGCTCCGCCTGCGCGGCGTCGTCGAGCAGCTTGGCGATGCCGAAATCCAGCAGCTTCACGTCGCCATCGGCCGTGACGAGGATGTTGCTCGGCTTGAGGTCGCGGTGCAGGATCAGCCGCGCATGGGCGTGGGCCACGGCGGCAAGCACGTCCAGGAACAGGCGCACGCGCGCCTCGACGCCCAACTGCCGGGCGCGGCAATACGCGTCGATGGGCTGGCCATCCACATACTCCAGCACCAGGTAGGGCTGGTTGCCCTGGTGCACCCCGGCGTCCAGCAGGCGGGCGATGTGCGGATGGGACAGGCGGGCGAGGATCTCGCCTTCGCGCGCGAAACGACCCGCGTCGCCACGCCCCAACAGGCCGGCCATCAGGAACTTGACGGCGACGACACCCTCGAAGCGCCCGTCCGCCCGCCGCGCCAGCCAGACCGTGCCCATGCCGCCGCGGCCGAGCTGCCGCTCGAGCAGATAGGCGCCGACGGTCTCGCCGGCCAGGTCGGGCGGCGCGGCGTCTTCGGCAGGCATCGAGGCCAGAGCGTCCTGCCATTGCGCCACGGCGGGCTGGCTCAGGAAGCCCTGCTGCTGCAGGTCGTCGGCGCGCGTCAGCAGACGCTGCAGCTGCGCGGCGGTCTCGGGGTCCTCGGCCTGCAGTTCAGCCAGGCGGGCTGCGCGCTCGGGCGGCGCCAGGTCCAGCAGTTCGTCCAGCAAGGGACTCAGCGAGAGCCAGCGTCGCTTGTCGAGCGCGTCCATGCGGCGTCAGGCGCCGAGCGCGACGGACAGGAAAAGGCGCGCCTTCTGCCAGTCGCGCTGCACGGTGCGCTCGGTGATGCCCAGCGCCTCGGCGATCTCCTGCTCGCGCAGGCCGGCGAAGTAGCGCATCTCCACCACCTGGGCCAGACGAGGCTCGATCTCCGCGAGTTCGTCGAGCGCCTCGTGCACGCGCAGGATGTCTTCGTCGCCCTGCGGAATCTGGTCGGCCAGGCCGGTGTCCAGCGTCAGGTGCGCCAGCCCGCCGCCACGACGCTCCGCCTGGCGCGAGCGCACCAGATCGATGACGACGGAGCGCATGGCCTGGGCGGCATAGGCCAGGAAATGGCGCCGGTCGGGAAAGCCGGCACCGCCCGCGCCCGGCAGGCGCAGCCAGGCCTCGTGCACCAGCGCCGTGGTGTCCAGCAGCGTCATCTGCCCGGCGTCGCGCATCTGCCGGCGTGCCATGCGCTGCAGATCGGCATAGAGCTGCGTCATGACCAGATCGGCGGCGGCACTGTCGCCTTGCCGGGCCGCCTGCAGCAGTTGGGTGATGTCTTGCACCCGCCGGACTCTACCGTCGGCGCCGGGCCACCTGGGCTTGGCAAGTTTTTTTGCGCCTCGATGTCGGGTTCCACGGCGGCATCCCGTTCTTTACGGATGAGGGCCGATTGCGCAGACGCCAGGGAGGCCGGCAGAGCTGGGCGGTTGCGCAACCCGGCCCTCACCCCTGCGCCCCACCGCCCAACCGGATTGCCGCACCGATGACCCGCCGGAGTGACGACATGCGCATGCTGAGCACCGCTGCCGAGGCCAGCCTG
>SEEY01000591.1 GCA_004211235.1 Rubrivivax sp. | reverse complement strand
CGTCTACACCGCCGACGCCTTCCGGGCCGCGCAGGTGGCGGCCGGCGCGGAGCTGGAGGAAGCGTTGACGCAGTTCCGCCCCGAGCGGTGGCAGGAGGCGCTGGGTTCTTCCGGCACGGTGGGTGCGGTCTCGCACATCCTGGCCGCCACCGGACAGACGGATGGGCGCATCACGCCCGAGGCGCTGCGCTGGTGCATCGACCGCTGCATCGAGGCCGGCTCGCAGGACCGGCTGCAGCTGCCCGGCTTGAAGGACGACCGCCGGCCGGTGGTGGCCGGCGGCCTGTGCATCCTCTACACGCTGCTGAACCAGTTCGGCATTGCCGAGCTGCTGCCGACCAAGGGCGCGCTGCGCCAGGGCGTCATCTTCGACCTCGCCGAACGTCTGCAACCCAGCGGCGCACGCGACCCGCGCGCCGCCTCCGTCGGCGAGCTGCAGGCCCGCTTCGGCGTCGACGTCGCGCAGGCCGACCGTGTCGCCGGCCAGGCCGAGAAGCTCTACCGGCAGCTGGTGGCCGAGCCCGTGCCCGAGCTGCTGCGCGAACTCCAGTGGGCGGCGGCGCTGCACGAGATCGGCATGCTGATCTCGCACCACGATCACCACCGCCACAGCGCCTACCTCATCGCCCATGTGGACGCCGCCGGCTTCTCCACCAATCAGCTGCAGCGCCTGTCGACGCTGGCGCTGGGCCAGCGCGGCGGCCTGCGCAAGATCGAGGCGGAGCTGGCCGACGCCAGCGTGCTGGACCAGCTCATCGCACTCCGCCTGGCCGTCATCCTCTGCCATGCCCGCACGCCGGCCGCCGCGGGCGCGCCCAGGCTGGAGCGCGCGGGCAGGCAGCTGACGCTGCGCCTGCCCAAGAGCTGGTCGGGCGAGCAGGCGCGCACGCGCTATCTGCTGAAGGAAGAGGCCCAGGCCTGGGCCCGCACCGCGGTGCTCGAACTCATCGTGGCGTGAAGCGCCTGGCCCGCCGTCGCCACGTCGTCGGCCTCATGGCCGCGCTGGCGCTGCCGGCCCTGGGCGCGACGCTGCGCAAGGGCACCAGCATCGAGATCGACGGGCGCGCAGACGATGCCGCGCTCTGGCTCGGTTATGCCCTGGGCCTGTCCAGTTGGGCCAGTGCCAGCGGCGCGCTGGAGAAGGCGCCGCTGGGCCGGCTGACACCCACTTTCGAAGGTGAACTGCAAGCACGCCGCACCATGATCGTCATCTGGCGCGAGATGCTGCAGAAGGAGCCCAAGTCGAGCGCCTACCTGGACGCAATGGCACGGGTCGACGCGGCCGGCTTCCTGCCCGAATACGTCTGGACCGTGCACTGGCGCAGCGGCTGGACGGGGCAACCCCCGGATCGGCGCATCGCCGAGTTCTACGCCTGGCAGCGCCAGCAACTCGTCGGCCACGCGCCGCACACCGGCGCCTGGCTGCGCGTCATCGACGCCGATGCCCCGCCAGCGCCAGCCTCTGCTGCCAGCCGCTGACAGCTCCGTCAGGCGAACATGGCGGCTCCACTTCTGGAGACCACGACATGCTCAAGACCTACACCGGCAGCTGCCACTGCAAGGCCGTGCGCTTTGAAGTCGACCTCGACCTGGCCGCGGGCACCGGCCGCTGCAACTGCTCCATCTGCTTCAAGACGCGCAACTGGAGCGCCAGCACCCAGCCCGAGCACTTCCGCCTGCTGACGAGCGAAGACGCGCTGAGCGACTACCAGTTCGGCACGAACAGCGTCCACAACTTCTTCTGCAAGACCTGCGGCGTGCGCGCTTTCGGCCGCGGCTACATCGAGGAAGTCGGCGGTGCCTTCGTGTCGGTCAAGGTGAACTGCCTGGACGACGCGACGCCGGAGGAACTGATCGCCGCACCGATCACCTACTTCGACGGCCTGCACAACAACTGGTTCAACGTGCCCGCCGAAACGCGGCACCTCTAGGAACTTGTCGGGCTCCTAAAGCGCGTCGGGGCCCTGCACGGCGTGCAGCGTCACCTCCGGCTCACCGTCGCGCTGGCGCCAGCGCAGCCACCAGACCGCGCCCTTCTTGATGGCCCACTCCTGCTGCACGCCGGCGAGCAAATGGGCGGCCAGCTGACCGAGCGTTGGCTGGTGGCCGCAGATCAGCACCGGCTCGCTCGCGTTCGGCCAACGCGACGCCTCGATCAGCGCAGCAATGGGCGCGTCGGGCGCGAGGGTCGGCACGAAGCGCATCTCGCGGCCCAGCGCCTCGGCCGTTTGGCGGCAGCGCAGCGCGGGGCTGACGAGCACGCGCGTCGTCGCGGCCAGGCGGTGGTTCAGCCAGGCCGCCATGCGGCGCGCCTGGCGCTCGCCCTTGGGCGTCAAGGCGCGCTGGAGGTCGTCCTGGCCGGGGGCGATGACCTCGGCCTCGGCGTGGCGCCACAGGATCAGATCCATGATTCAGCCGGCCCTCATTCTGAGAAGCGCCGCATCAGCGCCTGCTGCGCGCTGGCGCCGCTGTCGCTGATGCGCACGGAGTGGCCGTCCGGCCCGAGCTGCCAGGCGTCCAGCGTGTCATGCAGATAGGGCAGCAGGGCTTCGTCGATGACGCGCTGGCGCAGCTTGGGATCCTGCACCGGCCAGGCCACCTCGATGCGGCGGAACATGTTGCGGCTCATCCAGTCGGCGCTCGACAGAAACAGCGCCTCGCCATCGTCTCCTTCCGCCCAGCGGAAGTAGCAGATGCGTGAATGCTCGAGGAAGCGGCCGACGACCGAGCGCACGACGATGTTGTCGCTGATGCCCGGCAACCCTGGCGGCAGCATGCAGGCGCCGCGCACGATGAGGTCGATCTTCGCGCCGGCCTGTGCCGCGCGCAGCAGGCCGTGGATCAGCTGGGCGTCCGTCAGCGCATTGATCTTGACGACGACGCGTGCGGACTTGTAGCCCTGGCGCGCCGCCGCCTCGACGAGGCCGAGCAGCTCGAGCATGCGGCTGTGCATGTTGAACGGCGCCAGC
>SEEY01000038.1 GCA_004211235.1 Rubrivivax sp. | reverse complement strand
GGCGCAGCGCCGCTACTCGGAAGCTGCGGAGCAGTTCGGCAACCTCGTCTACGAGCAGGCCGACAGCCTCCAGCCGGTGGCCGTCTGGACCTGCAGCTTGAGCTTGTCGGCCACCGGCTGGAGGCTGTCGGCCTGCTCGTAGACGAGGTTGCCGAACTGCTCCGCAGCTTCCGAGTAGCGGCGCTGCGCCAGTTGCTTGCGCACTTCGTTCTCGACCTCGGCACGCACGGCGTCGAAGGTCTTCTTCTCGCCGCCGCGAGCACCGGTGAGCTGGATGATGTGGAAGCCGAAATCGGTCTCGACCAGGTTGCTGATCTCGCCCTGCTTCATCGCGTAGACAGCGGCGTCGAACTCCTTGACCATCGCGCCGCGCGCGAAGAAGTCGAGGTCGCCGCCGTTGACGGCCGAGCCCTCGTCCTGCGAGTTCTTCTTCGCGACTTCCGCAAAGCTGGCGGGGTTCTTGCGCACCTCACCCAGCAGCTCCTCGGCCTTTGCCTTGGCCTTGGCACGTTCGGCGGCAGGCGCATTGCGGTCAGCCTTGATGAGGATGTGGCTGGCGCGGCGCTCCTCGGGCACGCCGTAGCGCGAGGCGTTCTCGTCGTAGTACTTGCGCAGGTCTTCCTCGGTGAAGCTGACGTCCTTCTTCAGCGCCTCCGCGTCGAGCACGACGTACTGGATCTGGGCCGACTCGGGCAGCTGGAACTTCGCGGCGTTGGCCGGGTCCTTGTAGAAGGCCTCGAGTTCCGCATCGCTGGGCGCGAACTTGGCCGCGAAGTCCTTCACGTCGAAACGCTGCAACTGCACCTCGCGCTGCTGCAGCAGCGAGTCGAAGGCAAGCTTTGCGTTGGCCGCACCGGCAACCGCGGACGTCTCGATGGGCGCGGTGACCTGGCGCAGCGCGAAGTCCTGACGCAGGCGCTCGAGGAAGCCGGAGGGCGTCATGCCCTGGGCCGCGAGCAGGGCCTTGTTGACCGTGCCATCGGCGTTGCGCAGGAAGGCGAACTGCGGGTCGTTCCAGAAGCGTGCCTGGACCGCTTCGACCGTGGGCGTGAAGTGCTGCGCTGACGCCGCGGCCTGCAGCGTGCGCTGGCTGACCAGGTTCTCGAGCGCGCGGTGCTTGATCTCGGGTGTGTCCAGCAGCTTGGGGTCGACGCCCGGACTCTGGCGGCGGATGGCGTCGGCCTGCTCGCGCTGGGCAACCTCCCATTCGGCCTGCGTGATCTTGCGACCGTCGACGCTGGCCACGCCGGCGTTGGCGCCGCCCATCATGCTGGTGTAGCCCTGCATGCCCACGAAGGCGAAGGACGGCAGGATCAGGATCAGCAGGATGAACTGGAACAGCTTGTTGTGCTGGCGGACGAAATCGAACATCTCGGGAAGCCTTGAGGAATCAAACGCGACGAAGGCGAACCGAGGTTCGCCTTCGAGGGGACCCGCATTCTAGATGCGCGGCAGATGGCAGGGGATGGTGGGTGCTGACGGGATCGAACCGCCGACCGACGCCGTGTAAAGGCGCTGCTCTACCGCTGAGCTAAGCACCCACTGTGACCAGTGGCGAGAGATTCAGTTCACGGCGTCCTTGAGGGCCTTGCCGGGTTTGAACTTGGGCACCTTGGCCGACTTGATCTTGATCGTATCGCCGGTGCGGGGGTTGCGGCCGGCGCGGGCGGCGCGCTTGGTGATGCTGAAGGTGCCGAAACCTACGAGCGAGACGGTGCCGTTCTTCTTCAGCGTCGTCTTGACGCCCCCAATGATGGCTTCGAGCGCACGGCCGGCGGCGGCCTTGGAGATGTCGGCCTGCTTGGCGATGTGCTCGATCAATTCGGACTTGTTCACTCGGGCCCCCAGATTGGACGATTCAGCGGACTGTTGCGCCCCGCACCCTGGCGAGTTGCGGAGCTGAGATGAGACGGTGGTCCCGCACACTGCAGAAGCCCTGAAGGGGCCGCGTCGGGCGGCCGCAGGCTCGCGCGGGGAAGCGGATTCTAGACGCGCCCCGGCAGGCCGGCGGGGCGGGAAAAGTCCCGATACAACTGGGGCGCTGCCGCGACTTCGATGTCGGTTCAGCGCGCCTTGGCGCGGATCTCGGGCAAGGCCTTCTGCAGGTAATAGACCATGGACCAGATCGTCAGCACGACGGCCGCGTAGATGAGCCAGGTGCCCCAGACGCGTGTCGGGATCAGGCCGAACAATCGCCCGTCGTAGAGCAGGAAGGGGATGGCAACCATCTGCACGGTGGTCTTCAGCTTGCCGACCATGTGCACGGCAACGCTGCGCGAGGCGCCGATCTGCGCCATCCATTCGCGCAGCGCCGAGATGGCGATTTCGCGGCCGACGATCACGAGGGCGACGAAGGCATTGACGCGGCCGAGTTCCAGCAGGATGAGCAGCGCCGAGCAAACCAGGAACTTGTCGGCCACCGGATCCAGGAAGGCGCCGAAGGACGAGGTCTGGTTGAGCTTGCGGGCGAGGTAGCCGTCGAGCCAGTCCGTCAGGGCGACGACGATGAAGAGGCTGGTCGCGAACAGATTCTGTTGCGTCGCCGGGATCTCCAGATAGAACACCCCGACGATCAGCGGGATGGCCACGATGCGGGCCCAGGTCAGCAGGGTCGGAAGTGTCCAGAACATGTCAGTGCCCGCCCTGCCGCAGGAGGGGCGGCGAACGGAGTGCGCGTGGGGGCCTTGTCATGCGGCGATTGTGCCCAAGGCCGGGGCACCGGCACGGCAGGTTTGTGGTGGGCAGCCCTCAGTCGAGGCTGCGCGGCTTGAAGCGGCGGTCCTCGTCGAACAGGAAGGTCTCGGTGAAGGTCCACGGCTCGGGCATGCGGCGCACATCGCCAAAGGGCGCTGCGCGGTACACCGCGTCGATGGCCATCTGCAGCGTCTCCGGGCCGAACCGGGGCGGGCGGACGACGTTGATCTTGCGCACGCTGCCATCCATCTTCAACTCCACGTCGAGCACGACGACCGTCAGCAGGTGCGACGGTGCCGGCGTCATGAAGCTGCGTTCGGGATTGGCCATGACGAGGCGCTCGGCAGCCTGTCGACGCAGTTCCACCTGCGTTCGCACCGGCTTGGGCGCCGGCAGGCCCTGGGCAGGCTTGACCGAGGGCGACGCCGGCGCGGCGGTGACCACCGGCTGCAGCACGGGTGCCGGATCTGCGACCGGCGCCGGCCGAGGCGCCGGCGCTGCGGGCGGCGCGGACGGCGCCGCACCGCAGGCCGCCAGCACGGGCGCGATCAACCAGTGCGTTGCGCGCTTGAAGCGGTCGATGATGGACATGGCTTTCTCCTCCGGAAACAGTTCTTGTGGCGATCTTGGCCTGGCGCAAGACGCGTGATGCCTATCTTCGGCGAGATCCCGTGTGCTGGCGTCAACGCTGTACGCGGTAGATCTCCTCGGCCAGCTCGCGTGAGATGCCCTTCACGCTGCACAGCTCGTCGATGCTGGCGCCGGCCACGCCGCGTACGCCGCCAAAGCGCTGCAGCAACTGCGAGCGCTTCTTGGGGCCGACGCCGGGCACGTCCTCCAGCCGCGAGCTGCCGGTGCGCGTGGCCGCACGCTTGGCGCGCATGCCGGTGATGGCGAAGCGGTGGGCCTCGTCGCGGATCTGCGCGATCAACATCAGCGCGGCGGAATCGCGGCCGAGGTAGACCTTCTCGCGGCCGTCGGCAAACACCAGCTCCTCCAGGCCGACCTTGCGGCCCTCGCCCTTCTCGACACCGGCGATCAGGCTGAGATCCAGCCCCAGTTCCTCGAAGACCTCGCGCGCCATGCTCACCTGGCCACGGCCGCCGTCGACCAGGACCAGGTCGGGCAGCCGGCCGGTGCCGAGCTGGGCCGCCTCGGCGATCTTGGCGTAGCGGCGCGTCAAGACCTGGCGCATCGCGGCGTAGTCGTCGCCGCCCGTGATGCCTTCGATGTTGTAGCGGCGGTACTGGCTGCTCTGCATCTGGTGGCCCTCGAAGACGACGCAGCTCGCCATCGTCGCCTCGCCGGCCGTGTGGCTGATGTCGAAGCATTCAACGCGGAACTTGTCGATCTCGGCGACCGACAGATCCAGCGCGTCCACCAGCGCCCGCGTGCGCGCCTGCTGCGAACCTTCTTCGGCCAGCAGCCGGGCCAGCGCCAGTTCGGCACCCTTGACGCACATCTCCAGCCAGATGCGCCGCTGGCCGCGCGGCTGGGCCTGCACGGTGACGCGGCTGCCGGCCTGGACGCCCAGCGCCTCGGCGAGGTCCGGGTCGACGGCGTCGCTGACGACGATCAGACCAGGTAACGCAGAGGCGAGATAGTGCTGGGCGATGAAGGCCTCCAGCACCTGCCGTTCGGGCGACAGCACGTCTTCATCGTCGAGATGCATCGCCGTCGCATCGTCGACATGCTTGGGGAAAAAGGCGCGGTCGCCCAGGTGCCGGCCACCGCGCACCATGGCCAGGTTCACGCAGGCCTTGCCGCCCTGCACCTTGACGGCCAGCACGTCCACGTCGCGCTCACCGCCGGTGGCGCTGCTCTCTTCCATGACCTGCTGCTGCAGCACCTTGGACAGCGCCTGGATCTGGTTGCGCACCTCGCAGGCGAGCTCGTACTGGAAGCGCTCGGCATAGGCGCCCATCTGCTCCTGAAGCGCCGCCATCACGGCGTCGGTCTCGCCGCGCAGGAAGCGCTCGGCGCTGCGCACATCGCGCGCGTACTCGGGCGTCTGGCCTTCCGGCACGCAGGGCGCCGAACAGCGCTTGATCTGATGCAGCAGGCAGGGCCGGCTGCGGTTGTTGAAGACGCTGTCCTCGCAGGTGCGCAGCTTGAACACCTTCTGCATCAGCTGGATGGACTCCTTCACCGCCCAGGCGCTCGGGAAGGGGCCGAAGTATTGGTGACGCTTGTCCACCGAGCCGCGGTAATAGGCCATGCGCGGCCAGGCGTGCGAGGTGATCTTCAGGTAGGGATAGCTCTTGTCATCGCGGAACAGGATGTTGAAGCGCGGGTTCAACGTCTTGATGAGGTTGTTCTCCAGCAGCAACGCCTCGGCCTCGGTGCGCACCACCGTCGTCTCCATGCGGGCGATGCGCGAGACCATCACGCCGATGCGCGTGCCGCCGTGGTTCTTCTGGAAGTAGCTGGAGACGCGCTTCTTCAGCTCCCTGGCCTTGCCGACGTAGAGCACCTCGCCCTTGGCATCGAAATAGCGGTAGACACCCGGCATGGCCGGCAGCGCGCTGACCTCGGCCAGCAGCTTCTCGCGCGTGTCGCGTGCAGCGGCCTCCATGTCGGCGGCGCGTTGTTTCTCGGCGGCCTCGATGACGGCGCGCTCGGCCAGGGGTTGCTCGCCGAGGTCGGCGTCGGAAGGGGTCGTGCTGGACATCGACCGGATTTTCGCCTGGGACAATCCAGCCCATGCAAGCGCCGCTGCTTTGGGACATCTTCTGCCGCGTCATCGACAACCACGGCGACCTTGGCGTCTGCTGGCGGCTGGCACGCGATCTGGCGGCGCGCGGTCACCAGGCGAGGCTGTGGATCGACGACGCGACAGCGCTCACCTGGATGGCACCGCGCTGGCCGGCCGGCCTGGAAGTGCGCGACTGGCCCGAAGGGGATGTCGACGTGCGGCCGGGCGATGTCGTCATCGAGGCCTTTGGCTGCGACCTGCCGGCCGCCTTCGTCGCGCGCATGGCCAGGCGCCAACCGGCGCCGCGCTGGATCAATCTGGAGTACCTCAGTGCCGAGGATTACGTCGAGCGCAGCCACGGCCTGGCCTCGCCACAGTTCAGCGGCCCGGGTGCCGGCCTGACCAAGCACTTCTTCTACCCCGGCTTCACGCCGCGCACCGGCGGGCTGCTGCGCGAACCCGGGCTGCTGGACCGCGTCGCCGCCTTCGACGGGCCGGCCTGGCTGGCGGCGCATGGCTGGGCGCCGCGGCGCGGCGAGCGCGTCGTCAGCCTGTTCGCCTATGCCAATCCGGCGCTGCCGGCATTGCTCCACGCACTCGCCGAAAAGCCGACCCTGCTGCTGGCCTGCCCCGGCCCGCTGCAGGCCAGCGTCGCCGACCGTCCGGGCCTGCGCACCGTCGCCCTGCCCTTCCTGGCACAGGACGACTACGACCGGCTGCTGTGGGCCTGCGACCTCAACTTCGCCCGCGGCGAGGACTCGTTCGTGCGCGCGCAATGGGCGGGCAGGCCCTTCGTCTGGCAGATCTATCCGCAGGACGACGACGCCCACCACGCAAAACTTGAAGCCTTCATGGCGCGGGCCGACCTGCCTGATGCCTGGCGTTCGCTCTGGCGCGGCTGGAACGGCCTGGGCGGCCCGCCGACGCTGCACGGGCTCGCCGACGCCGCGGCGCATGCCCCGGTCTGGCGTCAGCAGTTGGCGGCGCAAGCCGATCTGCTGAGTCAGCTTCAAGGGTTCCTGGGGGCTTCCCGCTAGAATGTCGGGCTTTGCCGCGCCACAACCGAGACGGGATCTGGTGCGCAGCAACGGTTCATCGGCCGGCAACGCCAGCCCCAACTCCGCAACACACCATGAAACTCGCACAAGAAATCCGCGCCGGCAACGTGATCATGCAGGGCAAGGACCCGATGGTCGTGCTGAAGACTGAATACAGCCGTGGCGGCCGTGGCGCCGCCACCGTGCGCATCAAGATGAAGAACCTGCTGAACGGCGCCGGCGCCGAGCTGGTCTTCAAGGCCGACGACAAGATGGAGCAGATCATCCTCGACAAGAAGGAGTGCACGTACTCCTACTTCGCCGACCCGATGTATGTCTTCATGGACACCGAGTACAACCAGTACGAAGTCGAGTCCGAGAACATGGGCGACGCGATCTCCTATCTGGAAGACGGCATGTCCGCGGAAGTGACCTTCTACGACGGCAAGGCCATCTCCATCGAACTGCCGACCAGCGTCGTGCGCGAGATCGAGACCGAGCCGGCCGCCAAGGGCGACACCTCGGGCAAGGTCATGAAGCCCGCCCGTCTGAAGGGCACGGGCTTCGAAATTTCCGTGCCGGCGTTCGTCGAGAACGGCGACAAGGTCGAGATCGACACCCGCACGCACGAGTACCGCAAGCGCGTCTGAACGCCAATGCCGGGCCTTCGGGCCTCGCCAGAAAAAACGCCCGCTGCTGCGGGCGTTTTGCTTTATTCGGCGCCGTCCGCCAGATCGGACAGGTCGGGGATATCCGCCTCGGCGTCGATGTCACTGTCGAAATCGGCGCTGGCCTTGACCGGAATCCAGGGTCGGTCCAGCGGGCGGTAGATGCGGCTCTGCAGGCGTTGCAGGCGGTCCGAGCGTCCGATGGCGTGCATCACCTCGTCGGGCGAGATCAGCATCGCGAAGGGGTCTGCCAGATTCGGGGTGGTGGTCAGCATGGTGAGCCTCGGTGGGTGAATCGATGGCTCACTGTAGGGAGGCGGGGCCGGTCGCGAAAGTCGGCACCTGGCGCGAGGCGCTGTAGGAATTTCGCCTACACGCGGGCTGGTATGCGCACTACTTGGCAGATGCGGCCGCCGCGGCCTTCGCTGCGTCTGCCATGGCTTGCTTGAGCTCGGCGGCCATCCTGTCGCGGCCACCGCGCTGGGCGAAGTCCGCGGCGGTCAGTTCCTGCTCGTTCGCTGCGCGCGGCTCCGCGCCGGCCTTCAGCAGCAGCGGCACGAGGTCGCCATTGCCGTAGCGCGCCGCCATCATCAACGGCGTCGTGCCGTTGTCGGAGCGCGCGTTCAGCTCGGCGCCGGAAGCGATGAGGAAGGCGGCGACGCCGTTGTCCGGCCCGCTGCAGGCGTAGTGCAGCGGCGTCCAGCCCTTGCGGTTGACGGCGGCGCCCCGCTTGACCAGCGCCCTGGCGGCCGGCAGTGCGCCGCGGATGGCGGCCAGCATCAACGGCGTCTCGCCATTGGCATTCACCGCGTTGACGTCGAGTTGCGGAGCGGCCAGCAGACCTTCCAGCGCCTGCTGCGAACCCTCGCGCACCGCCGTGAAGAGCGCCGTGCGGCCACGGGCATCGGCCAGGTTGGGGTCCACGCCCTTGGCCAGCAGCGCGCGCACGATGCGCGGGTCGTTCATCTCGGCAGCGGTGACGAGCTCATCAATGGGCGCCGCCTGCGCGAATGTCGCGGTCAGCGCAAGCACGGCCAGCCACGCCTTCATGCCGCACCTTCCGCAATGTCCGGCAGCTTGAACAAGCGCCGTGTGTTGGCCGTCGTGATGGCAGCCAGTTCCGGCACCGGCAGGCCGACGGCATCGGCCACCGCCTTGGCAACGTGCGGCACGTAGGCCGGCGAGTTGGTCTTGCCGCGAAACGGCACGGGCGCCAGATAGGGGCTGTCCGTCTCGATGAGAACGCGGTCCAGCGGCAGCAGCTTCAGCAGGTCGCGCAGGTCCTGCGCGTTCTTGAAGCTGACGATGCCCGAGAACGAGATGTAGTAGCCGCGCTCGACCGCCGCCAGTGCCACCTCGGCCGTCTCGGTGAAGCAGTGGAAGACGCCGCCGGCCTGCTCGCCGCCCTCCTCGTCCAGCACGCGCAGCGTGTCCGCGGCGCTCGAACGGGTGTGGATGACCAGCGGCTTGACGGCCTGCCTGGCGGCGCGGATATGGGTGCGGAAGCGCTCACGCTGCCACTCCATGTCGTCGATGCTGCGGCCGTTCAGGCGGTAGTAGTCCAACCCCGTCTCGCCGATGGCGACGACCCGCGGCAATGCCGCCAGCCGCACCAGCTCAGCCACATCCGGCTCGCGCATGTCCTCGGTGTCGGGGTGCACGCCAACCGTGGCCCACAGCACGTCGTGATCGAGCGCCAGCGCGTGGACGGCGTCGAACTCCTCCATCTGCGTGCAGATGCAGATGGCCTGCTCGACTTGCGCGTTGCGCATGTCGGCCAGGACGTCGGGCAGCCGGGCCTTCAGCTCGGGGAAGCTGAGGTGGCAATGAGAATCGACAAACATCGGCGGATCAGAGCGTCTGCGTGGGCTTGCTCGATGAGATGGCCGTGCCGAGGACCTCTTCGATGCGCACACGGATCAGCCGCGTTTTCTCGTCCCCGGGGAACCGGACCCCCACGCCCTGCGTGCGGCCGCCCGAGGCATTGGCCGGCGTCAGCCAGGCGACCTTGCCGGCGACCGGATAGCGCTGGTTGTCCTCGGGCAGGGCCAGCAGCAGGTAGACGTCTTCACCGAGCTTGTAGTCCCGCGTGGTCGGCACGAACAGGCCACCCTCGGTGAAGGCCGGGATGTAGGCCGCGTAGAGCGCCGACTTTTCGCGGAAGACGAGCTGGATGACGCTCGGCCGCGCCTGCGAACTGCTGGCGGAGCCGCCCACCGAGGGCAGCGGCAGCGAACCGCCGAGTTGGCTGGGTTGGAACTGCAGGGAAGCCGGACCCGGCTTGGAAGTGGCGTCACTCATGCCCCGAGTGTATTCATCGGAGGGCAGCCGACATCGCCGCCTGTGCCTGCGCCACCAGTGCCTCGATCCACAGGCTGGCGTTCAGCGGGTGCTCGGCATGCCGCGCGGCCCGGCGCAGCTCGGCGTCCCAGGCCAGCAGCGGCGCCGCCCGCTTCGGCGACGGCAGGGCAGCCGGCGCGAAGAACTGGCCCGGCTGGCCATGGCTGCGGCGCACGAGGTCATGGCACAGACGCTGCAAGGCATCGATGGCCCGCGGCGGCGCAAGGTCGGACAAGGCCTGTACCTCGCCCCGCGACACACGCTTGGGGATGGCTTGCCAGGCGGCATCGGTCAGCCCGGCCTGCGACCATTCCAGCGCCTGCTGCGGCCGCCCGCCGGTCGCGGCCAGCAGGCCCTCGGCACCATCCACGCCCTTGGACGCCAGCCAGGCCAGCGCGGCGGCACGTTCGGGCAGCGCCAGCGGCAGCGGCTGGCAGCGGCTGCGGATGGTGGGCAGCAGGCTGGCGCTGTCATGGCTGGCCAGTGCGAAGCGCAGCAGGCCGGACGGCTCCTCCAGCGTCTTCAGCAGCGCATTCGCGGCCACGCCATTCAGCGCCTCGGCCGGGAAGATGACGACCACCTTGGCCTTGCCGCGCGCCGACGTCGCCTGCGCGAAGGCGAGCAGGTTGCGGACGGCATCGACCTTGATCTCGCGGCTGGGTTTCGCCTTGCCGGCCTTGGTCTCGAGCTCCTCGAACGGCAGGCCCAGCGACTCGCGCGCGGTGGCATCAAGGGCCTCGGGCAGCAGCAGCTGGAAGTCGGGATGCGTGCCGCTGGCAAACAGCTTGCAGCTGGCACAGTGGCCACAGGCCGGTTCAGTGGGCGCCGTGGCCTCGCAGAGCCAGCTTTGTGCGAGCTTGACGGCCAGCTCCAGCTGGCCTACGCCAGCAGGCCCCTGCACCAGCAGGGCATGCGAGCGGGCGCTGGCCAGTGCATCGGCCAAGGGCGCCTGCAGCCAGGGCAGGTCGGCGTTCAGCATGCCGGGTAGCGCTCGGCGAGCACGGCCAGCACCGCGGCGCCAACCTGCGCGACGCTGCCCCTCGCGTCGATGCGCACGATGCGTTGCGGTGCCTCAGCCGCGCGGGCGGCGTAGGCGGCGCGCACACGCTCGAAAAACTCCAGATCCTGCTGCTCGATGCGGTCCGCCTCGCGCGCACTGGCGCGCCGGGCAGCGGCCTGTTCGGCGGGCAGGTCGAACCACAGCGTCAGCTCGGGCTCGGTGCCTTCCTGCACCCAGCCGGCCAGCGCGTCGAGCACAGCCATCGGCAGGCCGCGGCCGCCGCCCTGGTAGGCGAAGCTGGCGTCCGTGAAGCGGTCGCAGAGCAGCGTCCTGCCGGCGGCGAGCGAAGGCTTGATGACAGTTTCCACGTGATCGCGACGGCCGGCGAACATCAGCAGCAGCTCGGTCAGCGAACCCATCGGCTGCGTCAGCACGATGTCGCGCAGCGTCTCGGCCAGCGGCGTGCCGCCCGGTTCGCGGCTGAGCTGCACCTCGGCGCCACGGGCGCGGAACCAGTCGGCCACGGCCTGGATGTGGGTGGACTTGCCGGCACCGTCGATGCCCTCGAAAGAAATGAATCGACCGGTCACTTGGCCGCGCGTTGGTATTTGTTCACCGCGCGATTGTGCGCGGCGAGGTCTTCGCTGAACTCGCTGCTGCCGTCGCCGCGAGACACGAAGTACAGCGACTTCACCGGCGCCGGGTTCAACGCCGCCTGCAGCGACGCGGCGCCGGGCATGGCGATGGGCGTGGGCGGCAGGCCGCCGCGCGTGTAGGTGTTGTAGGCCGTATCGGCCAGCAGGTCCCGCTTGCGGAGGTTCCCGTCGAAGCGCTCGCCCAGGCCGTAGATGACCGTCGGGTCGGTCTGCAGCGGCATGCCCACGCGCAGGCGGTTCACGAACACCGCGGCGACGCGGCCGCGGTCGGCCGCCGTGCCGGTTTCCTTCTCGACGATGGACGCGAGGATCAGCGCCTCCTCGGCCGATTTCAGCGGCAGGTCGGGATGGCGCTTGGCCCAGGCGTCGGCGAGGCGCTTCTTCATCGCCTCATGGGCGCGCTTCAGCACGGTCAGGTCGCTGACGCCGCGGCTGTAGGCATACGTATCGGGGAAAAAGCGGCCCTCCGGCGCGACGCCCGGCTCGCCGAGGGCGGCCATCAACTCGGCGTCGCTCATCGCGGCGGTCTTGGGTTTGAGCGACGGCGCCGCAGCCAGGGCGGCCCTCACCTGGCGCCAGTTCCAGCCTTCGATGAGGCGCAGCTGCTCCAGGATCTGGTCGCCACGCACCATCTTGTCCAGCAGCGCGCGGGGCGTGATGCCGGCGTGCACTTCATAGCTGCCGGCACGGATCTGCCGGGCCTGGCCGGACCATTTGAACCATTGGTAGAGCCCCCTTGCGTCGGTCTGTACACCGGCCGCGACCCAGGCGCGGGCCACCTCGGCCGGGCTGGTGCCGGGTTCGACGGACAGCTCCACGGACGGCGCGGTCAGCGTCAACGGGCTGCGCAGCCACTGCCAGACGGCCCCCGCGGCCAGCGCCGCGATCAACAACACAACGAGCAGCGCCCGCAACAACCACTTCATGCCCTTGCCCGGGGTCAGCTCAAAGGGGGCTGATGATAATTGCGGGCATGTCCGACGCCTCCCAAGCCTCCCAACGCCCCGCGCAGGTCCGCCTGAACGACTGGGGCGTGATCCGCGCCCTGGGCGCCGATGCCGCCAGCTTCCTGCACGGCCAGCTGACCCAGGACTTCGCCCTGCTCGACCGCGAGCACGCGCGTCTGGCCGGCTTCTGTACGGCCAAGGGCCGGCTGCTGGCGACGATGGTGGGTTGGCGCGGCGCCGAAGACGAGATCCTGCTCGCGTTGCCGGCCGAGACGCTGGCGGCGACGCTGAAGCGGCTGTCGATGTTCGTCATGCGGGCCAAGTGCAAGTTGAGTGACGCCAGTGCGGAGTTCGCTGTCTACGGCCTGCTGGGCGCCGCGACAGCCGAAGCGTGGATCTTGGGCCGCGATGGCGATGCGGTGCAGATCGCGTTGCCGGGCGCTGGTCGGGCGCTGCGCGTGCAACCGGCCGCCGCGCCCGCGCCGGCCGGCGAGGCCCTGACGCCGGACGACTGGGCCTGGGCCGAAGCGCAGGCCGGCGTGGCCTGGGTGCGCGGCGCCACCGTCGAGGCCTTCGTGCCGCAGATGATCAACTTCGAGGTGCTGGGCGGCGTGAGCTTCAAGAAGGGCTGCTACCCCGGCCAGGAGATCGTCGCCCGCAGCCAGTACCGCGGCACGCTCAAGCGCCGGCTGCAGGTGTTCGAGACCGAAGGCGTGGCGACGATCGGCCAGGAAATCTTCCACAGTGCGGACCCCGAGCAGCCGGCCGGCATCGTCGCCGGCGCCGGCTCGCGCGACGGCCACAGCGTCGTCGCAGTGGAGATCAAGCTGGCCACGCTGGAAGGCGGTAGCCTGCACCTGGGCAGCGCGGTCGGCGCCACGCTGCAACCACGCGCCCTGCCCTACGAGATTCCGCCCCAGGACTGATGCAGCTCTACGTCTACTACCGCGTCACGGCGGACAACGTCGACGCCGCCCTCGTCGCCTTCCGCAAGGCCCGCGTCGAGGCGCCCATCGAGCTGCTGCAACGGCCCGAGCCGGACGCCGAGGACCGGTGGACCTGGATGGAGGTCTACCCCGAAGGCTGG
>SEEY01000037.1 GCA_004211235.1 Rubrivivax sp. | reverse complement strand
CCACCACACCGGCGTGCTGGACGCGAAGCTGTAGACGCTGACGCGGCGCGCGCGGCCGTGGGCCTTCATCAGGCGGCGGTCATCGGGCTGGCCGAGGTCGATCCAGTGCTGCACCTCGCCCGTCAGATCAAGCTGCAACAGGTCGGGCTCGTCGACATCGGACAGGCCCTTGGTGAACTCCAGCCGGCCGTTGAGATCGTCGGCCGTCACGTTCAGCGCGAATGCGAGCACGCGGATCATCAGGCGCTCCTCGGTCTCGCTCGGGTGGCAGGCCAGCGTGAGGTTGTGGTCGCCGTAGACATGGCGGTCCATGTCGGCGATCTGGAGCTGGGCTTTGTGGATGGTGGCTTTGAGCGCCATTCGATGGAGATTCGATGGAGATTCGAGGAAGGTACGAGGTGGTAACGAAGCGCAGCCGCTGATTATCGACGCGGAAGCCTCATGGCATCATTCCGCCTTCCGTTTTGAACCTTCGCAACCCGCGTTGCGCCCCATTCATGAAACGCATTCTTCTTCCGTTGGCCCTGGTCATCGCCTTCTCGGCCCAGGCGCAGGTCACCAACAACACCAAGGCCAAGGTCGACCCGAAGAACAACAAGGTCGCCAATCCGGTCGTCGAGAAACCCAAGGCCAAGCTGATGTCGCGCGACGAATTGCGCGCCTGCATGGACCAGCAGGACGCCAACAGCAAGGAAGCCGCGGCCATCAAGGAAGAGCAGGCTTCCTACAAGGCCAACGCCGAGAAGATCAAGGCCGAGAAGGCCGGGGTCGAGGCTGGCGAGACGGCACTGGCCAAGCAGGTTGGCGAAGTGCGGGCCGAGAAGGAGGCCATCCTGGCTGCCCACGCCGCGCTGACCGCCGAGGCGCCCAAGCTCGAGAAGGCCGAGTTCAAGGCTCGCAGCGAGGCCTACCAGACCCGCACCAATGCCTTCAACGCGAGCTTCGAGGCCGTCAAGGTCGCGGACGCGGAGCAGGCCGCCCGCCGCAAGGCCTTCGGCGACAAGATCGACGCGCTGGAGGCGCAGTTCAAGGCGATCGAGGACCGCACCGAGAAGCACTTCGACAGCAACGACAAGTGGAAGGCCGAGTGCCAGAACAAGGCCTACGACGAAAACGACGAGAAGGCCATCCGCAAGGAAAAGGCCGCCGCCGGCAAGTGATCCGCTGCGCTCGCTGAACCCAGTGAACCCTGAAGGGGCCGCTTCCTAGCCGGAGGCGGCCCTTTCTGCTTTTTGAAGGATGCCCCGCATGAGCACTGCACGGCCGCCCGAAGGGGCTCACCTTCCGCCTGGCGGCACCGCGCCCAGCGCAGAGGGTGCAGCAACGAATCCGCTGCTGCAGGACTGGGCCGGCCCGCACGGCCTGCCACCCTTTGCCGACATCCAGCCGGCACATTTCCAGCCGGCCTTCGACACCGCGCTGGCCGGGCACCGCGCCGAGATCGACGCCATCGCGGAGCAGGCCGAGGCGCCGAACTTCGCCAACACGCTGGCCGCCTTCGACGCCAGCGGCCGGCTGCTGACGCGCCTGGAAAACCTCTTCTACACGCTGGCCGCCTCAGCCACGTCGCCCGAACTGCAGGCCGTGCAGCGCGCGCTGGCGGCGCCGCTGGCCACTCACAAAAGCGCGGTCTACATGCACGCCGGGTTGTTCGCACGCGTGGACGCGCTGTTCGGGCAGCGCGAGCGGCTGAGCCTGTCGGCCGAGCAGCGACGTCTGCTGGAGCGCGTGCACCTCGACTTCCTGCGCGCCGGCGCTCGCCTAGCGCCCGACGCCAAGAGCCGTTACGCCGCCGTCATGGCGCGGCTGGCGGAGCTGAACACGCGCTTTGCGCAGAACGTGCTCGCGTCCGAGAACGGCTACCAGCTGCGGTTGACGAGTGAAGCGGAGCTTGCCGGCCTGCCAGGCTTCGTGCGCGCCGCTGCCCGCCAGGCAGCCGTGGAGCGCGGGCTCGACGACGGCGTGCACGTCGTCACGTTGTCGCGCTCGCTGATCGTGCCCTTCCTCTCCTTCAGCGCGCGGCGCGACCTGCGCGAGCAGGCCTGGCGCGCCTGGATCGGGCGCGGTGACGGCACGGGTCAGGACGACGCACCAGGAGACAACCGCGCCCTCTGCCGCGAGATCCTCGAATTGCGCAGCGAACAGGCCAGGTTGCACGGTCACGCCTGCTATGCCGACTTCGCGCTGGAGGACACGATGGCGCGCAGCCAGGGCGCTGTGATGGGTTTGCTGGAACGCGTCTGGCATCCGGCCATCGTCGCGCAGGCGCGCGAGCGCGAAGCCGTGCAGGGCGCCATGGCCGCGGCGGGCTCCACGCACGAACTGGCACCGTGGGACTGGCGCTTCTACGCCGAGCAGGCCCGGCGCGCGCGCTTCGAGCTGGACGAAGCCGAGGTCAAGCCGTATTTCGCGCTCGACCGCATGGTGGCGGCGATGTTCGATTGCGCCAGCCGCCTGTTCGGCCTGCAGTTCAAGCCGCGGCCCGACATCGCCGGCTATCACGCCGACGTGCGCGCCTACGAGGTGTTCAACGCCGACGGCTCCCTGCGCGGCCTGTTCCTGCAGGACAACTTCGCGCGTTCATCCAAGCGCAGCGGCGCCTGGATGAACGCTCTGCGCCACCAGAGCCGCGCGCTGGGCGTTACGCCCATCATCCTGAACAACAACAACTTCGCGCGTGGCGCGGCCGGTGAGCCGACTTTGCTCAGCTTCGACGACGTGCGCACTCTTTTCCACGAGTTCGGCCACGGCCTGCACGGCCTGTTGAGCAGCGTCGAATACGAGCGGCTGGGCGGCACGCAGGTGCTGCGCGACTTCGTCGAACTGCCGTCCCAGCTGTACGAGCACTGGATGGCCGAGCCCCAGGTGCTGAAGCGGTTCGCCCGCCACTGGCAGACCGACGAGCCGCTGCCCGATGCGCTGCTGGCCAAGCTGCAGGCCGCGCGCCAGTTCGGCCAGGGCTACGAGACGCTGCGCTACACGGCCAGCGCCATCGTCGACATGGCCGCGCATGCCTTGCCCGAGGCGCCGGCCGACGTGGTGGCCTTCGAGCGCGACATCCTCGCGAAGTGGCGCCTGCCCGAGGAGGTCGGCATCAACCACCGGCTGACGCACTTCCAGCACCTGTTCAGCAGTTCGGGCTACGCGGCCGGCTACTACGTCTACCTGTGGGCCGAAGTGCTGGACTGCGACGCCTTCGAGGCCTTCGTCGAGGCCGGCGACGTGTTCGACCCCGCCGTCGCCACGCGGCTGCGCGACTGCATCTACGCAGCGGGCAACAGCGTCGAGCCGGGCTCGGCGTTTCGGGCCTTCCGCGGGCGCGATCCGGTCGTCGAGCCGATGCTGAAGGACCGTGGCCTCCTGGAGCCTGCTGCTTGAGGGCAGTGCGCCGGCTTCTCGGTATCGGTCTGGCCCTGCTGGCTGCGGCAGCCGGTGCTGAACCGCTGGTCAAGCCGGCCCGCATCGACGGCGCCCTGCGTGGCCTGGTGAGGCACGGCGAGCTGGTGGGCGTCTCCGCCCTTGTGTACGAGGACGGACGCGAGGCCTATTTCGGCGCCTTCGGAACGGCCGACCGCGAGGCCGGCAGGCCGATGACGCGCGAGGCGCTGCTGCAGATCTACTCGATGACCAAGCCCATCACCGGCGTCGCGTTGATGCAGCTCCACGAGCAGGGCAGGTTCCAGCTCGACGACCCGGTGGCGAAGTACCTGCCCGGGTTCGCCAACCCGCGGGTCTGGGTGGGCGAGGGCGCGGACGGCCAGCCGATCACCGAGCCTGCGTCGCGCGCCATCACCATCCGCGACCTGGGGCGCAACACGGCCGGCTTTGCCCCAGGTTTCGGCGGACCGCCCGCGCTGGAGCGCTTCAACGAGAAGCACTACGCAGGCATCGGCTTGAATTCCGGCCTGGATGAGCTGGTCAGCCGCATCGCCTCGGCGCCCCTGGTCGACCATCCCGGCCGGCGCTGGACCTACGACCGGGCGATGAACGTGCAGGCACGCCTCGTCGAGGTCCTGTCCGGCGAGCGCTTCGACGACTACCTGCGCGAGCACCTCTTCAAGCCCATGGGCATGGGCAGCACGCGCTTCTTTGTGGCGCCCGACGCCGCCGACAGACCCCGCTTCGCGGCCAGCTATGTGCGCGAGGCGGACGGCCGCTTCAAGCGCCTGCCGGATGCGCAGGCGCATGCCTCCAACGACAGCGACTGGCGGCTGAAGACCGGCACCTCGGGCCTTGTCTCCACGCTGGACGACTACATGATCTTCGCCCGCATGCTGCTCGAGGGTGGCGTCGCGCCGAATGGCGTGCGCGTGCTGAAGGCCGAGACGGTGAAGCTGATGGCGACCGACGCGCTGCCGCCCGGGCTGACCGAGCTGTCCTGGCTGCCGAGCAAGGGCCATGTCGGCTTCGGCATCAACGTCGGCGTGCGCGTCGGGCCGCCGCGGAATGCGGGCGAGTTTTCCGGTGCGACGGGCGAGTTCTTCTGGGACGGTGCGGCCAACACGCTGTTCTGGGTCGATCCCAGGCATGGCATCGCTGCGGTGCTGTACACACAGTTCTTTCCGTCCGGTGACGGCCGGCTGAACCGCGTCTTCCGCGACGCCGTCTACGCCGACGACGGCGAGGCTTTTGCCGGCAACAAGCCGGCGCCCTGAAGCCTCAGCGTTCCGGCCGGCGCCAAAGCCAGAGCGCGACGGTCGCCATCACGGCCGGCACGCCGACCTTCACGGCCAGCGGCGCCGGTGTCAGCGCCAGCATGATGGCGCTGCAGCTCATCATGACCGTGGCCAGCCATTTGGCGCGACGCGGCACGGCGCCGCTTTCGCGCCAGCGGCGGATGCCGGGGCCGAAATGCGCGTGGTTGAGCAGCCAGGTTTCCAGTGCCGGCCAGCCCTTGCCGCCCGCCCATGCGGCCAGGATCAGGAAGGGCACCGTGGGCAGCAGGGGCAACACGACGCCAAGGATGGCGAGCAGCAGGCTGAAGGCTGCCAGCGCGCGCCACAGCAATTGGGCTGCGGCCTTGCGCATCAGGACGGGGTCACTTCAAGCCGCCGCTGAGGAACTGCTGCAGCCGCTCGCACTGCGGGCGCAGCAGCATTTCCTTGGGGTTGCCTTCTTCCTCCACGCGGCCCTGGTGCAGGAACAGGCAGTGGTTGGAGACCTCGCGCGCGAAACCCATTTCGTGGGTCACGACGATCATCGTGCGGCCCTCGGCGGCCAGGTCGCGCATGACCTTGAGCACCTCGCCAACCAGCTCCGGGTCCAGCGCCGACGTGGGCTCGTCGAACAGCATGACCTCGGGTTCGACGGCCAGGGCGCGCGCAATGGCGACGCGCTGCTGCTCGCCGCCCGACAGCTGGGCCGGGTAGACGCCTGCGCGGTGCGACACGCCGACCCGGGCCAGCAGCGCCTGCGCACGGTCCACCGCCTCGGCCCTTGGCTTGCCCAGCACGTGGATGGGCGCCTCGATGACGTTCTCCAGCACCGTCATGTGCGCCCACAGGTTGAAGTTCTGGAACACCATGGCCAGACGTGCGCGCCAGCGTTGCAGCTGCTTCGCATCGACCGCCTTCAGGCTGCCGTCGCGGTCGCGCGTCAGCTGCAGTGCCTCGCCGCCCAGCGCCAGTTCGCCCTCGTGCGGCTGCTCCAGCAGGTTGAGGCAGCGCAGGAAGGTGCTCTTGCCCGAGCCCGACGAGCCGATCAGCGTCACGACGTCGCCGCGGCTGGCGGCCAGCGAGATGCCCTTGAGGACCTCGCGCTCGCCGAAGCGCTTGTGGATGTTGGTGGCCTGGAGCTGGATCGTCATGTCAGGCTCCGAGGAGCTTCCCGGTGCGGATCGCTTCGCGGCCCGCGACCTTGGCGACACGCATGCCGGCGTTGGCGAAGCGCAGGTAGTCGCGCGCGAAGAACAGGCCGTCGACAGGGCTCTTCAGGTCGGTCACCACCGCCGTGATCGGGTCGATGACATGGGCCAGCACCTCGCCGGCCGTCACCTCGGCGCCGACCTCTTTCACGAAGGTCAGCACGCCGGCCACGGGCGACTTGATCGGCATGCTCCCGGCCAGCGGCCGGGCATCGCCGACCGCCTCCGGCAGGGCGGGCTTGTCGCCGGCAATGAGGCCGCGCCAGCGCAGGAAGTCGACGATGTTCTCCGCATCGGCCGCAGCGAGTTCGTGCGTCACGTCGGTCGCGCCGCGCAGCTCGACGGTGACGGACAGGCAGGCCTGCGGAATGGGGAAGCGGCTGCCGCCCTGGCTGTTGAAGAGCCTGTCCCATTTCCACCAGACCTGCGAGCAGGCCTCGTCGAAAGGGTTGTCGCCCGAGTCCTGGGCCAGCAGCGTGACGCGTGAGCCGAGGAAGCGGGCCAGCGGCTCGCACTCGGGCCAGCAGGGCGTCTCGGTGTAGAGGTGCATCACCGCCTGGGCGTCGCAGTGCAGGTCGAGCACGATGTCAGCGTCGCAGGACAGGCCGAGCAGCGTGCGGCGCTGCGACTGCAGCTCGGTGTCCACCGGCGAGGCGAGCACCGCGGCTTTGAGCGCGCGGCGCAGGATGGCGACGTTGGCCGCCGCGTCCGGGCCGAGCTGCGGCTCCACTTCGGCAGCGACGGCGGCGATCTGGTCGGGGTAGTGGCGGTTGAAGTTCTCACCCGTCATCAGCTCGAAGCGGCCGAGGTGGGCATGCAGCATGAACTGCGACAGGCCGATGGGATTGGCCATCGGCACGAGCACGATCTCGCCGGTGACCTCGCCGGCGGCTTCGAGCGCATCGAGCTGCTGTCGCAGATGCCAGGCCACCAGCATGCCGGGCAGCTCGTCGCCATGCAGCGAGGCGTGGATGTAGGCCTTCTGGCCGCCTGGCTGCCCGTAGTGCAGCGAGACCAGTTCGCGCTGCGTGCCGGGCGTGGGGGAGACGAGGGGATGGCGGACAAGGTTCATGTTCAGCGGCTCATCATGGGTTTCAGCCAGCGGTTCTCGGCCCAGCGGAACAGCCCGACCAGGCTGAGCGTCAGCACGAAGTAGCAGGCGCCGGCGGTGATGAAGGCTTCGAAGGGCAGGTAGTACTTGGCGTTCACGGCGCGTGCGGCGCCGGTCAGGTCCAGCAGCGTGACGACGCTGGCCAGCGCCGTGCCGTGCAGCATGAAGATGGCCTCGTTGCCGTAGGCCGGCAGCGCGCGGCGCAGCGCGGCGGGGAGCACGATGCGGCGCAGCATCAGGCCGCGTCCCATGCCCAGCGCCTTGGCGGCCTCGATCTCGCCGGCCGGCAGCGCGCGGATGCTGCCGGCAATGATCTCGGTCGTGTAGGCCGCCGTGTTCAGCGTGAAGGTCAGCCAGGCGCAGAAAGTGGCCGACGACAGCCAGGGCCAGGCGACGCTCTCGCGCACCGCGTCGAATTGCGCCAGGCCGTAGTAGCAGAGGAAGAGCTGCACCAGCATCGGCGTGCCGCGGAAGACGTAGGTGTAGGCCCAGACCACGCGCGACGCGAGGCCGCGCGACACGGTGCGCACCACGGCCAGCGGCACGGCCAGCAGCAGGCCGCAGACGAGCGACAGCACCAGCAGCTTCAGCGTCACGCCCAGGCCGTCCAGATACATCGGCAGGTTCTCGACGATGGCGTCGAAGTTCATGGTGCACCCCGCGCGCTTCCCGCTGCCCCGCCAGGCGGCGGCTGAGCCGCTTCGGACGGCCGTGCGCGGCTCACAGACTGCCCTCCCGCACGCCGATGGCCAGGCGCTTGTTCGCCCAGGCGAAGGCGAGTTCCGACACGGTCGTGAAGACGAGGTAGATCAACGCCACGGCAAGGTAGAAGCTGAAAGGCTCGCGGGTGTTGCCGGCCGCCTGCTGGCCGCGCGTCATCAGGTCGGACAGGCCGATCACCGACACGATGGCCGTGGCCTTCACGAGCACCAGCCAGTTGTTGGACAGCCCCGGCAACGCGTGGCGCAGCATCTGCGGCAGCGTGATGCGCCAGAGCACCAGGCGCGGGCTCATGCCGAAGGCCAGGCCGGCCTCACGCTGCCCCGGCGGCACGGCCAGGAAGGCGCCGCGGAAGGCCTCGGTCAGGTAGGCGCCGAAGATGAAGCCGATGGTCAGCACGCCGGCGATGAAGGGGTCGATGTCGATGTAGTCCTCGTGGCCCAGCATCGGCGCCAGCGTGTTGATGGCCACCTGGCCGCCATAGAAGACAAGCAGCATCAGCAGCAGGTCGGGCACACCGCGGATCAGCGTCGTGTAGGTGCCGGCAAGGCCGCGAGCGATGCGCGACTTCGACAGCTTGGCCAGCGCGCCGGCCAGCCCGAGCAGCACGGCGACACACAGGGAGGACAGTGCCACGGCCAGCGTGACGCTGGCGCCTTCGATCAGGCTGGGGAGGAAGCCGTGCAGCAGCATGGTCAGCGGGGCGTGACGAGGTCGAAACTGAAATAGCGGTCGTTCAGCGCCTTCAGGGCACCGCTGCTGCGCAGGGCGGTCAGCGCTTCGTCGATGCGCCGGCCGAGAGTCGGCGCGTCGGCCTTGCGCAGGCCCACGCCAATGCCTTTGCCGTAGTAGCGCGCGTCGCGGCCGAAGTCAGGCCCGGCAAAGCCGAAGCCACGGCCGTCGCTCTGGTTCAGGAAGCCGAACTGCGCGATGACGGCGTCCACCAGCGTCGCGTCCAGGCGGCCGGCCTTGAGATCGAGGAAGGCCTGGTCCTGCGTCGCATAGCGCATGACCTGGCTGCCCTGGAACTGCTCGGCCAGGAAACGCTCATGCACGGTGCCGCGCTCCACGCCGATGCGCCTGGCTTTGAGGCCGGCAGCGCTGATGTCCAGCCCCGCGCCGTCGCGCACCACCATGCGCACCGGTGAGAAGTAGTAGGGCGCCGAGAAGGCGATGGCCTGCTCGCGCTCCGGCGTGATGGACATCGAGGCCATCAGCGCATCGATCTTGCGTGCACGCAGCGCCGGGATCAGGCTGTCGAAGTCCAGGATGACGGGCACGCACTGCAGCGCCAGGCGGGTGCACAGGGCCTTGGCCAGATCGATCTCGAAGCCTTTGAGCTGGCCGTCGCTCCCCACCTCGCTGAAGGGCGCGTAGCCGACCGCAAAGCCGACGCGCAGCCGCACCGGCGAGACCTGGCCCCACGCCGAGCCGGCGAGCGCAAACGTGCAGGCGAGTGCGGTGCGGCGTCGCATCACTTCTTGGTGGGCGCGATGTCGTAGTCGAAGTATTTGTCGGCCAGCTTCTTGAACGTGCCGTTGGCCTGCAGCGCATCGATGGCGGCGTTGAACTTCTTGCCCAGCGTCGCTTCGTCGGCCTTGCGCATGCCCACGCCGGTGCCGACGCCGAAGATCTTGTCTTCGATGGCCGGGCCGACGAAGGCGAAGCCCTTGCCTTCGGGCTTCTTCAGGAAGCCGAAGTCGGCGGCGGGCGTGTCCATCAGCGTCGCGTCGATGCGGCCGCTCTTCAGGTCGAGGAAGACCTGGTCCTGGCTGCCGTAGCGGACGATCTCGCTCTGCGTGAAGGTCTTGGTGGCGTAGGCCTCGTGCGTGGTGCCGCGCTGCACGCCGATCTTCCTGCCCTTGAGGCCGGAGGCCGTCGGGTCCAGCTTCACGCCAGCCTTGGCGACGAGCCGGGCCGGGGTGTTGTAGTAGGGCTTTGAGAAAGCAACGACCTTCTGGCGCTCTTCCGTGATGGCGACGCTGGCGAAGATCGCGTCGACCTTGCGCGACTGCAGTGCCGGGATCAGGCCGTCGAACTCCTGCTGCACCAGCGTGCACTGGGCCTTCATCTCGGCGCAGTAGGCCTGCACGAGCTCTATCTCGAAGCCCTTCAACTTGCCGTCGGGGCCGATCTCGGAAAACGGCGGATAGGCGCCTTCGACGCCGATACGCAGCTTCTTCCACTCGGGTGGCTGGGCCTGGGCCACGGAGGCGGCAAGTGCGAGAGCAAGGGTGAGGAGGGCGAATTTCTTCATGTCGACCTTTTGGGTTGGACGTATTTCAGTGGGCAACGGCAGGTAGCCAGTCGCGCAAGGCCGCAAGGGTAGCAGCCGGGTTCTCTTCCTGAGGCACATGGCCGAGGTTGGGAAACACCACCAGCCGGCTGCCGGGAATCGCCTGCCTGAAGGCCTCGCCCCAGCGCGGTGGGATCAGGCGGTCCTTGCCGCCCCACAGGATCAGGGTGGGCACCTTGATCTCGGGCAGGCGCTCGACCGGGCCGGGTGCGAGCTGGTCCATGCGCTGCATCAGCGCGACGCGGTTGCCTTCCCGCAGCGTCAGCTCGTAGTAGCGGTCCACCAGCGCGGAGGTGACGCGCGTCGGATCGCCGTAGACGTCGACCACGCTCGCCTCGATGGCGCGGCGCGGCAGCACCCAGCGCATGAACTCACGCAGCACCGGCGTGCGCGCGACGCGAAAGCCCAGCGGCAGGGACTCGGGCTCGAAGGCATGGCCCGCGGCGTCGATCAGCACGAGGCCGGCCACGCGGGCCGGGTCGGCCAGCGCGAGCTGCCAGGCGATCTCACCGCCCAGCGAGTTGCCGGCGACGATCGCGCGGCCGACGCCCAGCCGCGTGAGCAGCTGCCGCACGAAGGCGACATAGCGCGCATCGCGGTAGTCGCCCTCGGCATTGGGGCCCGTCAGGCCAAAGCCGGGCAGGTCGAAGCTGATGACGCGGCGCGTTGGCGCCAGCTCGGTCGCCCAGGCTTCCCAGGTGTGCAGGCTCGCGCCGGTGCCGTGGATCAGGACGAGGGGCAGCGGGTCGCTCGTCGGGCCCTGGTCGCGGAAGTGCACCAGCAGGCCGTCCAGCTCGACGAAGTCCGACGGCGGCGGCGCCCAGCGTGGCACGAGGCTTTCCAGCGAGCGGTCGGGCGCCTTGCTGACGGCGAAGCCCAACGCCGCCAGCATCAGGACGATGCCGAGGGCCTTCAGTGCCAGGTCGCTGAATCTTGCGTTCACGTTGGCGTGAGGTCGGCATTGACGCCCCGGCGGTCGTCGAAGACGAAGCAGTTGCCGTGGTAGTGCCTGCCGCCGGTGTCCTCGAAATACCTGAGGATGCCGCCGTCGAGCTGCCAGGCCGGGATGCCCTGGTCGGCCAGCACCATGGCCGCCTTTTCGCAGCGGATGCCGCCGGTGCAGTAGCTCACCACCGTCTTGCCGGCCAGCTCGTCCTTGTGGGCGGCGAGCGCGTCTGGGAAATCGCTGAACTTGTCGAGCCGCCAGTCGATGGCGCCGTCGAAGGCGCCCTGGTCGACCTCGAAGCCGTTGCGCGTGTCCAGCATGACGACCGGGCGCCCGTCGTCGTCATGGCCCTGGTCCAGCCAGCGCGCGAGCGTGGCCGGGGCCAGCGCGGGCGCGCGCGGCGCCTGGTCGGGCCGCACGGTGGGCCGGTTCATGCGGATGATCTCCGGCTTGACCTTGACCTTGAGCCGCTGGAAGGGCTGCACCTCGCTCCAGCTTTCCTTCGGGCTGAGCGCGGCGAAGCGGCTGTCCGCGCGAAGCTCGCCCACCCAGGCATTCACCGCGTCGGCGGGGCCGGCGAGAAAGAGATTGATGCCCTCCTCGGCGATCAGCACCGTGCCCTTGAGGCCGAGTGCATCGGCCCGCGCGTCGAGCCGGTCGCGCAGCGCCGCTGTGTCAGGCAGCGAGACGAAGAGGTAGCAGGAGATGTTGAGGATGGGGCCGGTCTGCATGAGGCCCCGGATTATCGCGGCGGCTTCAATCGGCCCAGCGGGAGGCGATGGCGCGGACCTCATCCAGGCAGGCCTCCAGTGCCTCGACGATGCGCGGGTCGAAATGGCTGCCGCGGCCATTGCGGATGAAGGCCAGCGCTTCCTCGTGGCTCAAGGGCGCCTTGTAGGGCCGTTCGCTGATGAGTGCGTCGTAGACGTCCGCGACTGCCATCAACCGCGCCGACAGCGGGATGGCGTCGCCGGCGAGGCCGTCCGGGTAGCCGCTGCCATCCCATTTCTCGTGGTGGTGGCGGGCGATCTGCTTGCCGAAGGTGAGCATCAGGCCGGCATCGTCGCCGAGGCGGTCGACGGCACGCTGCAGCAGGTCCGCGCCATGCTCGGCATGGGTCTTCATGACGCGCCATTCGTCGGCCGACAGCTTGCCGGGCTTGAGCAGGATGCCGTCGGGGATGGCGACCTTGCCGATGTCGTGCAGCGGCGCGGCCTTGGCGAGCTCGTCGATGGCGAAGGGGGTCAGGTCGGCGGGCCCGTCGGGCTGGGCGGCCAGCCAGGTGGCGAGCGTGCGCACGTATTCCTGTGTGCGCTGGATGTGGTTGCCGGTGTCGGCGTCGCGGAACTCGGCCAGGCCGACCATGACGAAGAGCGTGGTGTCGCGCAGCCGCTCGACCTCGCGGCGGCGCGCCTCCAGCTCGCCGCTGAGCTGGGCGTTGTGCTGCAGCAGGTGGTCTTCGGCCAGCTTGAGCTGCAGATGGGTGCGCACGCGGGCCAGCACCGTGGCGGGGTTGAAGGGCTTGTGGATGAAGTCGGCACCGCCGGCCTCGAAGCCGCTGCCTTCGTCCTCGCTGCGCGTCAGCGCGGTCAGGAAGATGACGGGCACGCGCCGCGTGGCCGGGTCGGCCTTGAGACGGCGGCAGACTTCATAGCCGTCCATCTCCGGCATCATCACGTCCAGCACGATCAGGTCGGGCGGCTGGCGCCGGCAGATCTCCAGGGCCTTGGCGCCGCTGACGGCCAGTTGCACGCGGTAGTCGGGCTTGAGCACCTGGGCCAGCAGCGTCAGGTTGGCCGGTGTGTCGTCCACGACCAGGATGGTGGGCACGGTCTCCGCGATCACTTGTTCTCCCCGCGCAAGGCGGCCTGCGCCTCGTCGAAATCAAAGCGCTGCATCGCGCCGGCCAGCGCCTTGGCCTGGGGTGCCGGCAGCATGTCGATGAAGGCGGACCCATGCCGCTCCCACAGCGTCAGTGCATGGCTGTCGGCGTCGCCAAGCAGGGTGTCGAGCTCGCTCATGAGCGTGGCGGGGTCGGTGCCCGGCGCGCCGTCGTCCAGGGGCTCGGCTGTCGCGGTGGCCGGCAGTGGTCGGCCCAGGTCGAGCAGGCGTCGCAGCGTGTGCGGCAGCAGCGGCTTGGGCGCGAGGGCATGGGCGCCCTGGCGCAGCGCACGCTCGCGCAGCACCGGCG
>SEEY01000590.1 GCA_004211235.1 Rubrivivax sp. | reverse complement strand
CGGCGCTGCCGGGCTGCACGCTGGACACCAGCGCACCGTCGGGCGCGGTGAGGCCGAAGGACGCGGCCAGCGGGGCGGAGAGGTCCTGCAGCGTCACGCCCAGGCGCGCATGCTCGACCTTGCCGTGGGCGACGATCTGGTCCTTCACCTTCAGCGCCACGTCCACCGGGATGGAGAAGGCCAGGCCCTGGAAGCCGCCGCTCTGCGAAAAGATCTGCGCGTTGACGCCGACGACGCGGCCGGCCGCATCGAACAGCGGGCCGCCCGAGTTGCCGGGGTTCACGGCCGCGTCGGTCTGGATGAAGGGCACGACGCTGTCGCCCGGCAGCGAGCGGCCCTTGGCACTGACGATGCCCTGCGTGGCCGTCTGCTCGAAGCCATAGGGCGCGCCGATGGCCAGCACGTAGTCGCCCACCTGCACCTGCTTCGGGTCGCCCAGCTGCACGGTGGGCAGGCCTTTGGCGTCGAGCTTGAGCACGGCGATGTCGGTGGCCGGGTCGCTGCCCAGCACCTGCGCCGCGAACTCGCGCCGGTCACTGAGCTTGACCGTCACCTGCTTGGCGTCACGCACGACGTGGGCGTTCGTCAGCACGATGCCGTCGCTGCTGATGATGAAGCCCGAGCCCTGGCCACGGAAGGGCTGCGGGCCCTGCTGCGGCATGCGCATGCCCGGCACGCCGCGGAAGAAGCGGAAGAACGGGTCGTCCTCCATGCCCGGCCCTTCGGCCATGGCCGGCCCGTCCACCTTGTGCAGGCCGGCCACGGTGATGCCGACGACGGCGGGGCCCTGCGTCTGCACGATGGCGCGGTAGTTGGGCAGCTGCGCGGGCGGCATGGTGACGGCTGCGACGGCCGGTGCGGCCAGTGCCACGGCCACCGGCGCCTCGGCCGGTGCCGGCGCGGTGGCCGTGGTGGCAGCGGCTGTGGTGGGTTCCTTGCCCTTGAACAGGGCCGGCACGGTCCAGCCGGAGGCCGTGGTGGTCAGCGTCACGCCGGCGGCCAGCAGTGCGGCAGCGGTGGCGGTCAGTGTCAGCTTGGCGGTCTGGGTCATTCGAGGATGCTCCTGTCGAGACGGGCTGCGGCGCAGCCGATGCCGCAGACTCTATGCAGCGGGGGTGAGGGCTTGATGAGGCCAGGATGAGGCCAAGGTTAGGCACTCCACTTGCCGCGGTCCGCCGACACGGCCGAAGGAGATCCGGATGAGCGTTTTCAAACCCTATTCAAGTGACGAACCGGGCCGAGCCGACGTGGACGCGCTGGCCGGCGCCACCGTGCTCGAGTTCGGCGCCAACTGGTGCGGCATCTGCCAGGCGGCGCAGCCCGCCATCGCCGATGCCCTGGCCGCGCACGGGCCGCTGCGCCACCTCAAAGTGGAGGACGGCCGCGGCCGCCCGCTGGGGCGCTCGTTCGGCATCAAGCTGTGGCCGACGCTGGTGATGCTGCAGGACGGCCGCGAAGTGGCGCGCGTCGTGCGGCCGGGCAGCCAGGGCGAGATCGCCGCCGCGCTCTCGCGGCTCGCCGCCGGACCGAGCGTCTGACCACGCGCCCCCCGGGGCGCGATGCAACAAACGCAACACGCGGCGCGGCGGGCTGAAGCGGGGCTGAAACGCGGGGTGGCGACAGTGCCGTCATGGACACGGCGCACCGCCACAACCCGCAGGCCCACATGCTTCTCCACTCTGCAGACAGCGGTCGCCCGCCCGCCCCGCCGCTTGAGCTGAACAGCGACTTCGGCGCGCTCGACGGCGACGCGCGCCGGCTCGTGGAGCGCCGCTACGGTGGCCGCGGCCTCGCGATCGGGCCGGAACGGTTCAGCAGCCGCCGGCGGGATGGTGACATCGTCTGCACGGCACATGAAGGCGAGCGCGCCGTCGCCACGCTGACGGTGCGTTTCGACGGCATCGGCGGCCTGAACGCCGACCTGCTGTTCCATGCCGAACTGGCCCGCTGGCGCGCCATCGGTGTGCGGCTGTGCGAGTTCGGCAGCCTGGCGGTGGACGAACAGGCGCGCGACCCGAAACGCCTGCTGGCGCAGATCTTCCACCTTGCCTACCTGCATGCGCACCGGCGCGCGGACTGCCAGCGCGGTGTCATCGAGGTGCATCCGCGTCACGTCGCCTTCTACCGGCGCCTGCTGGGCCTGCTGCCGTATTCGACGACGCGGCACAACCCGCGCGTCGATGCGCCGGCGGTCCTGATGAGCTTCGAGTTCGCCGCCGTGCGCGGGCAGATCGCGCTGTGGGGCGGCCGCCCCGAACTGCTGCCGCAGGCACGCTGCCTCTATCCGTTGGCCTGGGGCAGGGCCGCGGAAGACGCGATGCTGGCCAGCCTGGGCTGAGCAGCTGAGCGGACGCCCTCAGGCCTCGCTGGTCAGCACGGCCACCGCTTCGCCTTCGAGCAGCGGCCCGTCGACGCGGACGGGGGGCGACGCGCCGGCCAGCACGTCGGCGCAACGTGCCGTCAGCGCCGCCCCGCCGAGTGCGATGTTGATCGACGGCGTCGACGCTGCGAAGACCACGCGCGCCACACCGGCCCAGAACATTGCGCCCGCGCACATCGCGCAGGGCTCGCCGCTGGCGTAGACGGTCGCGCCGCGCAGGGCCGATGTGCCCAGCGCCTGCTGCGCCTCGCGCACCAGCACGAGTTCCGCATGCCCGGTGCAGTCGCGCGTGGAGTTCTGGTTGTTCATGGCGGTGAGCAGCGCGCGCCCGCCGTTCACCAGCACCGCGCCGAAGGGCATGTCGCCGCGGGCGCGCGCCTGGCGCGAGGCCTCGATGGCCGCGCGCAGGTGCAGGCTGTCTTCATCGGTCGTCATCACAACTCCTCAGATTTCGTCGATGCCCGTCTTCGCCTCGTCCATCGCGAAGCGGTCGCGCGAGCGCAGGTAAAAGCTGGCGCCGAAACGCGCCACCGGGAAATAGTCCTGCAGCCGCACCCGCCAGCGCTCGGTGTCGATCAGGCCTTCGCGCGCATGCAGGGCCAGCAC
>SEEY01000036.1 GCA_004211235.1 Rubrivivax sp. | reverse complement strand
GCATCGGCCAGATCGGCGAGGCCGTCAACCAGCTCGACCAGGTCACGCAGCAGAACGCCGCCCTCGTGGAGGAAAGCGCGGCAGCTGCCGAGAGTCTGCAGGCCCAGGCCAAGCAACTGGCCGAGACGGTGGCAACGTTCAAACTCGATGCCGCCGCGGCGCCCAGGGCCCCTGCGGCCAACGCGCATACGCCTAAGGCTTTCGCAGCCAAGCCCGCCGTCAAGCCGGCAGCCAGGCCCGCAGCCCCGGCTCCTGCACCGATGTCCGCCAGGCCTGTGGCCAAGGCTGTGCTGACACCGGCCACCGCCACTGGCCCCGCGGCCGCTGACGATGAATGGACTTCGTTCTAGTTAAGCAAATAACCATTGGCGAGGTCTTCGACGCCGTGGTGACACGAGTCGCGGCGAACGGCACCCATGTGGGCCTGCGCAAGCCGCTGTGGCCAGCCGCGCGGTGGTGATGCAGCAAAAGACTCAGCGCCCCGTTCAGTTCGAGATCACGCCGTTGACCCGCGAAGCCGTGCAACGTTGGATCAAGCAAGCGGGACTGAGATCCGACGGTTTCCTGTTCCCAAGTCGCATGCACTCCTCACCGCTTGGGACGCGACAGTACGCCCGAATCCTGGAAGGCTGGGTGGAGGACCTCGGCCTTGACCCTCCCGACTACGGGACGCATTCAATGCGCAGGACCAACGCGACGCTGAACTATCGGCGGACCAGGAATCTGCGCGCCGCGCACCTGCTGGTTGGGCACACGAAACTGGAGTCAACGGTGCGGTACCTCGGCATCGAGGTTGATGGCGCACTCGAGATCTCCGAGCAGACGGAAATCTGAGCGAGACAACTGCTGTCGCCATCTCCAGTGGGCGGAGGTCGGCCGCACCGATCGGCAGGTTCCTCGAAAAAGGTCCTGTAGAACCCGCCGCCGGTTCCGGTCATTCGATTTCGACGTGCCTACAGCAACTTCGTCCCAAGGCGGTCATCGACCCATCCGCCGAACCAGTGGAGATGACCGGTTTGAGAGACCACTTGAATCGGCTTCGGCAAGCGAGTCACGTGCGGAATCTTCTCCCGAATGCACCACCTAGAGCCGCCAGGGCGACGCAGGCCAGCCCCAGCGTGCCTGGCTCGGGCACCGATCTCGTCGTCCGTTCGGAAACGGATACGTCGTCGAGATAGAAGAAGGCGGGCTCGTGGAAGAACGTGAACCGCAGGTCGGTTGCGGCCCCCGTCGCGGTCAGCGCGACGGTGTACTGCTGGTAGGGCGTGGCTGGCATGTCGATCAGGCTGATTTCTGCTGCGCCGTCATCCCAATTGAACTCGAAAGAGTTTGGCGTTCCCGATTCCGCGCGCAGCCAAAAGCTCACGTCGTAAGTGGCCCCTGCCTGGGTCGCGAGGGTCTGAAAGATTCCTCCTGGCCCGCTGAGCGAGCCGAAATTCGCTCCGAAGTCGCCGCTGTGGACGGCATTGCCTGCGCCAACGGAAGAAAAGTCGGTGTCGCCGAACTGAGTCCAGCCGGTGAAATCGCCTGCCTCGAAGCCACCGTTGACGACAGGGGCGGCATGCACGATGCCGGCAGACAGCGCGCACAACGCAAAAGCGTATTGGTTCATATTTGACCTTCGTAGTTTGAGAGCTCGGCCCTTGGCTTCATTGGATGACGACGTTGTTGCCGAGCCCGCCGTCGAGCACATCGTTGCCGGGCCCGCCGATCAGCACGTCGTCGCCGTCGCCACCGAAGAGCGTGTCTGGGCCATCGCCACCGATCAAGACGTCGTTGCCAGTGCCACCGTCGGCCACCAGCTGGATGCTGCCGGCAGTCAGCCCGCTGGCATCGACGACATCGTCCCCGCCGAGCGCATTGATCACCAGGCGGTCGAGGCTGGCTTCAAAGTTCTCGATGACCACGGTGGCCGCCAGGCCGATCACCTGCACCGTGTTGCCGTTGCGGATGACATGAATCACGTCGTTGCCATCCGTGCCCTGTAGCACGATGGTGTCGGCCTGGCCGTCTCCGGTGCTGCCTCCAGTCGAGCCGGCCAGATCGATGTGCACTTCCGCTACATCGGTGCCGGAGAGATCGCCAACCGTCACGGTGTCGGCACCGCCGAGCGCTTTGAAATCAATCACCTCGGTGTCATCGAGGTCCATCACCACGTTGGCGACGTCGCGGGAGAAAAGCACGCGGGCACCGTTCGCCGAGATCTGAATCTTCTCAGCGATGTTGGCGCCGTTGAACAGCATCGTGTCGCGTCCGGCCTGGCCTTCGATGATGTCGTTGTCCTCGCCCGGATTCCAGACGAAGGTGTCATCGCCGGCACCCATCAGCGCCGTGTCGTTGCCGTCGCCGCCGCGGATGAGATCGTTGCCGGCACCACCGATCATCGTGTCGCGGCCCAAGCCGCCATTGACCGTGAGCAACGGACCGTTGGCCTGCAGGCCGCTGGCGTTGATGACATCGTCGCCGGCCTGGCCGTTCAGCACGATGCGGTCCAAACCGGCGTCCATGAACGACACAGCGGTGCTGCTGCCCTGGCCGAAGATCTTCACCCCGTTGGCGTTGCCGGTGATGTTGAAGGTGTCGCTGCCCTGGGTAGCGTTCACCGTCACCGTATCGGCTGCGCCGTCGGCCACACCGCCCGAGCCGCGCAAGTCGATCAGCACCTGCGTCACGTCTGTCCCGACGAGGTCGCCGACGACGATGTTGTCGGCACCGCCAAGCGCTCGAAAGTCGATCTTCTCGACGTCGTTCAGATCCATCGTCACGTTGGCCACGTCGCGCAGGAACAGCGTGCGGCCCCCGTTGGCGCTGATGTTGATGGTTTCGGAAGCGTTGGAGCCGGAGAACTGCATCGTGTCCCTGCCGTCCTGGCCTTCGAGCGTGTCGCTGCCGTCGCCCGGATTCCACTGGAACACGTCGTCACCGGCGCCCATCAGGGCAAAGTCGTCTCCGTTGTCACCGATCATCAAGTCGTTGCCGTCGCCGCCAAGCAGACTGTCGGCGCCCTGGCTGCCCAACAGGGTGTCGTTGCCGGCGCCGCCATCGAGCACGAGCTTCATCACGCCCGCAGCTAGGGCGGTCGCCCTGATCGTGTCGTTCGCACCGCCGCCGTTCACGATCAGCGTGTCGTTGGCGCCTTCGGCGTTGCTGATCGACACCTGAGCGAACAGCCCGGCGACCGTGACGCTGCTGCCGGCACCGGAAATGTCGACGATGTCGTTGCCACCGGTTGCCTGCAGCACCACGCTGTCGGCTGCCCCGTCGCCCGAGCTGCCGCCTATCGTGCCCGCCACGTTCACGTTCACCTGGCGCAGGTCGGTGCCACTCATGTCGTTGACGGTCAACGTGTCACTGCCACCCAGTGCTGCCAGGTCGATGCGTTCGACGTTGTCGAGGTCCATCACGATGTTGGCGACGTTGCGCGTCTGGCGCACGCGACCGCCGTTGGCTGCGACGTCGAACACCTCGCCGATGTTGCTGCCGTTGAAGGCCATGCGATCGTCGCCGCCGCCGCCGTCTACGGTGTCGCTGCCGTCGCCCGGGTCCCACTGGAACACGTCCTGGCCCTCGCCAAGGAAGATGCTGTCGTTGCCTTGCTGGCCGTCAATGAAGTCGTCGCCTTCGCCGCCGAACAGAAAGTCAGCGCCGTTGCTGCCAAGGATGGTGTCGTTGCCCGTGCCGCCGTCGACGGTGATCTCGATCAGCGACGCCAGGTTGCCGCTGGCGCTGAAGGTGTCGTCGCCGCCGTTCATGTTGACGACCAGACGCTCTGTGGTGCCAATGTCCAGTGCGAACGGCGCCGGGTTCAGGCGGTCGAAGCGCACGCGCGTGCCGTTGGCAGTGGCCGTGAAGGCTTCGGCGCCGTTGCCTCCATTGACTTCGGCGGTGTCGGTGCCGGCGCCGCCCTCGAAAAGGTCACTGTCGTCGCCCGGGTTCCAGATCAGGCGGTCATTGCCGGCCTCGCCGAACATCTGGTCATCTCCATCGCCGCCGGTGAGCGCATCGTCGCCTTCGCCGCCGAACAGGAAGTCGATACCGCCCTTGCCCAGCAGCGTGTCGTTGTCGCCCTGGCCGAACAATAGGTCGGCGCTCGAGCCACCGGTCAGCACGTCGTTGCCGGCGCCGCCGAAGAGGTTGGCGCTTGGCAGGGCGCCGTTGCTCTCGTCGAGCGCGATCACGTCGTTGCCACCCTGGCCGAAGACCTGGATCAGCGACGTGTTCGCGACGGTGGGCGTGCCACCGATCACTGACACCGCGCCGCCGTTCACCAGCAGTACACCGGCGCCGTTGCGGCCCACGGTGATGGTGTTGTCCAGGAGGTCGCCGAACACGGTGAGCGTGCCACTGGAGAAATTGCCGCCGATGGCGTCTGTTTCGGCTTCGGGCACCAGCAGTCCTGGACTCAAGGCCTGTCTGGCGGCGTCGACGTGGGCGCCTCGTTCCAGCGGCCCGCCGAGCGTGGACGTCTGGCCGATGGGGACGCGGGTCTGGGTCGTGAGCATGATGATTCCTTCGATGCAGGCAGACTTAGAGGAAACGGGTTTCAGACACGGTCACGGCTCGCGTAGCGCGCGGCGGCTGAACAGGTCCAACGGGCCGGCGAGGTAGCCGATGAGGCTGCGCGCGCCGGTGGAGACATAAACCTCGGCGGGCAGGCCGGGTTGAAGCGGGGGCAAGCCGGCGCGTTCGAGGGTTGCGGCGTCCACCTCGACGGTGGCGTGGAACCACGTCCGGCCGGTGGTCGCGTCTACGCTGCGGTCGGGCGCTACCGTGGCCACGCGTGCCGGCAATGCCTGCGCGTGCCGCATGGCGCTGCCCAGCAGCTTGACCTCGGCGCTGCCCCCGGCGCGTACGTGCTCGACGTCCGAGGTGGCGATGCGGGCCTCGAACACCAGCCTCTCTTTGGACGGCACCAGGTCGAGCAGCACCTCGCGCGGCCCGACCACGGCGCCGGTGGCCGCCACGCGCAGCGCCATCACCGTGCCGTCGGCTGGGGCGCGCACGGTCTGGCGCTCGGACTGGTCGCGGCTGGGCTGTAGGCGTTCTTCCACCTCGCGCAGCAGCGCGCCCGCTTCGCGCAGTTCGTCGGCGGCCTGGGATTGCGCCTGCAGGCGCAACTCCGCGATGCGCGCTCCGATTTCGCCGCCACGCTGCCGTACAGCCGCGAGGTTGCCTTGGTGTTCGGCCAGGCGGGCGGCATAGTCGGCGCTGATGCGCTGCAGGCCGATCAGGCGCGAGCGGTGCACATAGCCCTGATCGGCGAGGCGCTCGTTCATCGTCAGCTCCTCGTTGGACAACGAGGCCGAAGCGTTCGTGGACGCGATCTGGCGCTGCAGCGCCGTGGCCTGGGCTTGCGCCTGTTCGGCCTGGGCCCGCAACTGCATGGTTTGTTCCTCGAGCGTGCGACGACGCGCTGCGAACAGCGCGCGCTCGCGAGCGACATGGCCGGCGGCCGCGGTGTCCCGGTTCAAGTCCGCGGGCACCTCGAAGGCGGGCGCGCCCCTGGCCTCTGCCTCTGCGCGCGCCACCCTCAGCCGCTGCGCGCGGCGCTGGTCCTGCAGCACGGCGAGCGAGGCATCCGTGCGCAGGTCGCCCACCACCATCAAGGCCTGGCCGGCCGTCACGGCTTGGCCTTCGCGCACCAGGATTTCGCGCACGATGCCTCCCTCGGCATGCTGCACCGTCTTGCGATTGAGCTCGACCTTCACCTCTGCCGGTGCCACGACGGCGCCCGTGATCGGTGCCAGCGCAGACCAGATGCCGACCAGTGTCACCGCAGTCGTCAGCGTCACCAGGGCCTGAAGCATCAGGCGATGGATAGCGCGGCGGGCTTCGAACGGCGCTTCGGCCTGCAGCAGTGCGTTGGCGAGAGTGGTGCTCATGGCGGCGCGTTTCGATGACAGGGAGGTGTCGAGCTCAGGAAGGAAGTCGAGCCGTCGCCGCGACGGCATTCACCGCGCGTATGTGCGTCACCACGGTGCCCATGGCCTCGAGCTGCCCGTCCTTGAGGACCGCCACCTTGTCGAGCGCCGCCAGCACCGGCTTGCGGTGTGTGACCACGACCACCGTCGTGCCGTTGGTCTTCAAGGTGCGCAGTGCGGTGACGAGCGCCGCCTGACCCTCGCTGTCGAGATGGGCGTCCGGTTCATCCAGCACCACCAGCTTGGGCGTGCCATACAGCGCGCGCGCCAGGGCGATGCGCTGGCGTTGGCCGCCCGAGAGCTGCGCGCCGCCATCACCCAGTGGCGTGTCGTAGCCCTGAGGCAGGTGCAGGATGAGTTCGTGGGCGCTGGCGCACTGTGCCGCAGCGACCACGGCTTCGGCATCCACCGGCCCCAGTCGGGCGATGTTCTCGGCCACGCTGGCGGCGAATAGCTCAACGTCCTGCGGCAGGTAGCCGATGTGCGGCCCCAGGCGCGTGCGGTCCCAGTGCGCGATGTCGGCGCCGTCCAGCCGCACATGGCCGGCCAGAGGCCGCCACAAACCCAGCAACAGGCGCACCAGCGTGCTCTTTCCCGACCCGCTCGCGCCGACCAGCCCCAGGCTCTCGCCGGGCGCGAGTGTCAGGTCCAGACCCTTGATGATTGCCGGGCGCTCGCGGCTCGTCGCAAACACCAGCCGCTGCACTTCCAGCCGCCCCACGGGCACGGGCAGTGGCAGCCGCTCCGGTTCAAAGGCAGCGGTGGATGCGTCGGCCAATCGTGCCCAGGCTGCGCGTGCCTGCACCAGCTTGTGCCAGCTCCCGATGAGCTGCGCCGCCGGTTGCAGCGCACGGCCCACCAGCAGGGTGGTGGCCACCATGATGCCGGGCGACGCGTGATCGACGATCACCAGCCACGCTCCATAGGCCAGCAGGCCGGCCTGCAGCCCTTGCTGCAGGAGCCGCGCACTGGACGCCAGCGCCGCGCTGCGGACCGACAGCGCATGCAGCGCTTCGGCCAGCCGCGCCTGTTGTTGTGCAGCGTGGTTCACCGCGTGCTGGCTGCTCCCGAGGCCGACGATGGCTTCGGCACGACGCAGGAGCGCCGTGCTCCCATGCTGTGCGCTGCGGGTGTGGCGCTGCACGGCCTCGGCCTGCACGCGGGTGAGGCGGTTCGTCAGCGCGCCCAGCGCGACGAGCGCCAGCGCACCCGCCGCCGCGGCCAAGCCGAGCGGCACGCTCATCAGCAGGATCACCGCCAGATACAGCGGCAGCCACGGCACGTCGAACAGCACCACAAGGCCGCCAATCATGTAGCTGCGCAGCAAGGCCACGTCGCGCAGAGGGTCAGCCGGCTCCATCGCCGCGCTTTGAGGCGATGAGCGCCGCTCCAGCATGCGGTTCAGGGCCAGAGGCCACAGCACGTTCGACAAGGTGGCCCCAGCGGACTCAACGGCGCGTGTGCGGGTCACATCCATGACCCAGGCGAGCAACAGCGCGACGACCACCAGCGCCGAGAGCATCACCAGCGTCTCGACGCTGCGGCTTGTGAACACGCGCTCGAAGACCTGAAGCGTGAACAGCGACGGGACGAGCAGCGCCAGGTTCAACACCAGACTGCATCCTGCCGCCAGCAGCACCGCGGGACGCAGCGGGCGGGAAAACAGCCAGCCGGCGTGATGCGCGGAAAGCGAGTTGGAGTTTGTCGCCATGCCTGTGTTGTCGCGTTGATGGGCTATCGCTGTGGCCGATGCCGTGGGTTCTTCTGAGAAGTCCGGTCTCGACTTACCCCCGTGTCGCGTCGCCTTGCTCTTCGGTCCGCCTCCTGTTTCAGCCGTGCATCCGTGCCCAAAGAGGATCCGTCTACCGGGCTCACTTGAGCCTCTCATCAGCAAACATGCCCCTGCGTAGATGGCACTTGGCGGAGGACGAAACTTGCGCTCTGAAACGGTTCTGCCGCCAGGCGCCGCCGGATGTAGACGCACTTACGGCCGTAAAGGTCGTCCACTCGCTCAGTTGCAGACTTGACGCGCCCCATTGGATGGTGGGGCTGTGATCGTTGTCATCCCCCACATTCGCGCAATGGCCGTGACCGCATTCTTAAGTTTGATGACGGAGTGAACCTAGGCAGCAGAGACGAAGGCGGCTTGAACGGCAGCAACCGCTGCGGCGCCGCCTTCGACGTCAATCTCGACCTTTCGCTTCGGCAAGTTTCAGAACCTTGGACGAAGCCTGCAGAGGACTGCACCCAGCCTTCAGGCAACAGCAACTGACGCGCAGCAGCTCTGCAGCGTTCTCGGTCGAGCGCGGGGTGACGCCCATTCGCTGGCCCAGCCGCATGAACGGGCCGCTTCAGTTTCGCGAAGCCATACGCTGGCTATCGCAGGAGACGCGCGGGTTCCAGTCTGAGAAGCTGCCGCTGGGGTTCTCCTCCCAGGCCCAGACGTGCAGCTCATAGAACGCGGGCAGCGCATAGCGGTTGGGCTCACCGACAAAGTTGGCGAGGTGCCCATCAACCTGCGGCGCTGTGCCGGGCGGGTTGCGGCCCGCCCATTCGCTTGCGAGCACCAGGTATTCCACGCCGACGAGGCGGTAGGTACCGCCGCGCTCGGGCTCGTAGATCAGCAGTTCGGGCTCGTCGGCCTTCAGCAGTCCGTCGTGCAGCCGCTCGGGCTTGATGAAGTGCACGCCCATCGCCCCCTCGTTGGGGCCGCTGACGCAAGGCGTGGCCTGCACCCAGCCTTCGCCCAGTGCCACGTTGATGTCGAGGTAGCGCCGCGTTGCGTGGCGCACCTTGTTCACGAGCGGCGCGGTAATCGCGTTTTCGCCACCTCCGTGGTTGTGTCGGGCCGCCGTGGCCATGTCGACCGCCATCGCGCCGGAGGACAGCGCGATCGGCAGCATCAGCGCCGCGGCGCGAACGAATCGGGGGAGGCGAGCGCGCCGCGGCGCGTCGATGTGTGTCGTGTGGGTCATGAGGTTCCTGTGCCGGACAAGGCGGCGATTGAGTTGTCGAAACGCGGCCCGCAGCAGGGCAGGTCGCCGTGGGGAGATCGCAGACGCGGCGCCAAACCGGACATACCCCCCACGAATCACACCGGAATGTCCGGTTCTTGGCCGCAATCGCGATTCCCCGGGATGCCGGATTTGTCCAAGGCCCGCGCCGCGGCGCCACCGGTCCGGCCTTCTTGCCCGCCCCCACCATGCCTTCCTTCTTCGACTTCACTTGCCTCGTCGGCCCAGCCTCCGCGCTCGCGCTGGCCGCCATCTACACGACCGCCGCCGTCTTCAGCGGCCTGTCCGGCTTCGGCTTCTCGGCCATCGGTTGCTTGAGCCTGATGGTGCTGCCGCCGCAGCTGGGCATCGCCGTGCTGATGGCCTTGTCGCTGCTGACGCAGGCGTTCAGCCTCGGCTCGCTGTGGCGCGAGTTGCGTCGCCACGCGGGTCCCTGGCACCGGCGCGATGGCGTGCTGCCCTACCTCGCGGGCGGCACCGTCGGCATGCCCATCGGCTTGCAGGTGCTGGCTGCCGCCGATGCGGCAGAGCTGACGGCGGGCCTCGGGGCGTTACTGGTCGCCTATGCGGCATGGTGCTTGTTCAAGCCGGCGGCGCTGCGACTGTCCGAGCGCTCGCCCAGCCCGGGGTGCTCGTTCATCGTCGGCGCGGCGGGCGGCATCGTCGGCGGGTTCTCCGCCTTCCCTGGGTCCGCGATGCTGGTGTGGAACAGCCTGCACGGCATTGGCAAGCACCAGGGCCGGGCACTGACTCAGCCGTTCATCCTGTGGATGCAGTTGGTGGGCCTGGCAGCGCTCGCGCTGGCCAGGCCACAGCTGTTCAGCCACAGCTTCTGGATGATTCTCGTGGCAGCGGCGCCGGCGGCCTTGCTGGGCAACCTCGCTGGCGTGGCCATCTACCGACGCACGGGCGATGTGGGCTATCGCAAAATTACGCTGGCCGCGCTCGGCGTGGCCGGCCTGGGGCTGCTGTTCAAGGCCGTGCTGACGCGCTAACTCATCGCATACCGCAGCAGCAGGCGGGCCTTTTCCCACTGCCGCTGCACCGTGCGCTCGGACACCCGCCGCATCGCCGCAATTTCCGCGAGTGTGAAGCCGCAGAAGAACTTCAGGTCGACCACCTCGGCCAGCCCGGCGTCAAGCGCGGCCAGCTCCTCCATCGCCTCGGCCAGCTCGTCGATCTGGTCCGGAGATGAGGGCGGCACTGCGTCGATGTTGTCGGTGTCCAGCGACGTGACGACGAGGCCGCCGCCGCGCTTGTGGGCGCTGCGCGCACGTAGCCGGTCGATCAGCAGGCCGCGCATCGTGCGCGCCGCGTAGGCAAGAAAGGGGCCTGGCGCGTCGAAGGCCAGCCGGCTGCGTTTGCCGATGTCGAGCCATGCCTCATGCACCAGCGTCTCGGTGCCAACGAGGTGCTGCCAGCCGCTGCGACGCACCTCGCGGCGGGCCATTCGGCGCAATTCTTCATAGAGCGAAGCGAAAAGGTGGTTCATGGACATTCGGGCCCCAGGCTCAAGTCGAGCAAGACAATTGCGACGCTCACGCAATGCCGACGCAGCAGGCCGGCGCACCGGTGCACGAGCGAATCCCGCCTCGCCAGCACGGGCTGGCCACGCAGGCAGCGCAGCAGGTCCGCCGCGCAGGCGGCGGCGGACGGGTAGCGATCGGCGGGGTCGCGGCGCAGGGCCGTCGAGACAATCCGCTGGATGTCACCCCGCAGCTGCCGCTTCAGCGGCTCGGCTTGGGTGCCGCGCGCCACGGCGATGGCTGCCGCGGCGCGCGGGTTCGCCGGCAGCGCGTCGGCCAGAGGCGGCGGCTCGGCGTGCAACATTCGGCGGATCACACCTCGCCTGCATGTCGTCGCGCTGGCGGGGCTGCGCCCGCAAAGCAGCTCATACAGCAGCAGGCCGACAGCATGCACATCCGTTGCCGCGGTTGCGGGCAGGCCGCGGAGCTGCTCCGGCGCGGCGTAGCGCAGCGTCATTACGGGGCGACCTTCGGCGGTCAGCGGGGCGCTCTGGTCACGAGGAGCGCCCTGCCATGTCGCGATGCCGAAGTCCAGCAGCTTCACGCGCCCATCTGGCGTCACGAGGATGTTCCCCGGCTTGATGTCACGGTGCAAGATGCCATGACTGTGCGAATGCATCAGCGCGCGCAACACCTGCCCGACAAGCGCCAGCCGCGCAGCCACGTCCAAGGCGTGCGCATCACAATGCGTGTCGATCGGCAGGCCGTCGACATGCTCGAGCACGAGGTAGGGCTGGCCCGCCGACGTCTCGCCCACATCGAGCAACCGCGCGATGTGGGGATGCGCGAGCCGTGCCAGGATGGCACCCTCCTGTCTGAAGCGCGCAGCGCCCGGTTGGCCCAGCAGCGACAAGTGAAGCAACTTGATCGCCACCGGTGGCTGATGCCGCCCCTCGACGCGTCGCGCCAGCCACACTGAGCCGCTGCCGCCGGATCCCAGCGACGCCTCGACGCGGTAGGCGCCCAAGCGCTGGCCCACCAGCCCCGGCGGCGGCTGGCTCGCCATCAGCGTGCCGCTGAGGAAGCCGCCAAGCTCGTCGGGCAGCGCTGCGCGCAGCTGCGCCGCGAGCCGGGGCTCGGCGCGCGCGAGCTCCTGCAGCCGCAGCGCCCGGGCGGGCTCGTCGAGCTCCAATAGCTCGTCCAACACGCGGCTGAAGTGCGGCCAGTGTCGGCGGTCCGGCAGCTTCATGGGGACGGTGGAGGGTTTGGCGTGGATCCCAGGTGGGAGCCACGTGATCTTTCACGGGCCGCCGACACGGCGGTCCAGCACCGCTGCCGTCTAATCCTCATTCCGCGGTCGACGGATCAATGACGGTGCGGATCTGGGACACCTTGTCGCACGGGAACCCGCCTTCGCGTGCATGGCGGCGGATGGCAGTCTCGTCCGGCGCCAGGTAGATGCAGTACAGGCGGTCATCCGTGACATAACTCTGTATCCACTGGATGCCGGGCCCCATGCTGTTCAGCACGGCGCAGGATCTTTGCGACACGGCCTTGAGGTCCTGCGGCGTCAGCTGGCCGGCGCCGGGGATGCTTCTTTCGATGACGAACTTGGGCATGTTTGCTCCTTGGGTTGATGGGCCCACATGCTCGGCGCTGCGACCGCGGCGCGTCCTTAAACGGTTATGAATTGCCGATGAAAACCACAGCACCCCCTCCTCTCGCACTGACGGCCGAAGCCCCCGACGCGCCGCCGCGCGACGAGTACCGCTTCGGCGAGTTCGTGCTTCGCCCGCAGGAGCGCCAGTTGCTCAAGGCTGGCGAGCCGCTGGCTGTCACCGCCCGCGCCTTCGACGTGCTGGCGCTGCTGGTGCAGCGCAACGGTCGCCTTGTGAGCAAGGACGAGCTGATGCAGCGCGTCTGGGCCGGCGTCATTGTTGAGGACAACAACATCGCCGTGCAGGTGGCGCAGCTGCGCAAGCTGATCGGTGCCCGCGCCATCGCCAACATCTCCGGCGTCGGCTACCGCTTCGCAGTGCCGCTGGCCGAGGCCGGCTACGCGGGCAGCGACAACCTGGCGCTGCACGCGCCCAGCGCGTCGGGCAACCTGTTCGCACGGGTGCCGGCGCTGATCGGCCGGCAGCCCGAGCTGGCCGAGCTGGTGGCCCTGCTGCGGGCACAGCCGCTCGTCACGGTCTGCGGCGCCGCCGGGATCGGCAAGACGCACCTGGCGCTGGCCGCGACGCAGCAGCTGGCGCCGCACTTCGCCGACGGCGTGTTCTGGGTGGAACTCGCGCCGCTGACCGAGGCATCTCAGGTGCCTGCTCTGCTGTCGCGGGTGCTGGGCATCAAGCTCGCTAGCGAAGACGAGCCACTCGCCGTCATCGTGCGAAAGCTCAAGGCGCTGCGCATACTCATCGTGCTGGACAACGCCGAACACCTGCTCGACGAGACGGATCGCATCGCGCAGGCGCTGGTGCACGGCACCGAGCAGCTGGCCCTGCTCGTCACCAGCCAGATCCCGCTGCGCGCGCCGGTCCAGCAGCTGTACCGGCTGGGGCCGCTCAAGCTGCCAGCTGACGACGCCACGCCCGACGAAGCGCGCAGCTGCGGCGCGCTGCAGCTGCTGGCCCAGCGCGCCGCGGGCTCCGGCAGCTCATTGCAATGGGACGAACACAGCACAGCCCTCGCCGCCGGCATCTGCCGCGAGTTGGACGGCAACGCGCTGGCTATCGAGCTCGCCGCCGCGCGACTCCCGTCGCTGGGCATCGCGGGGCTGGCGTCGCGGCTGC